>JBBSQV010000234.1:0-1631 GCA_038243675.1 Flavobacteriales bacterium | reverse complement strand
TTTCAATTCCATCATTAAATGATTTCATAGCTTCAGGATTTTCGGATTTACAATACAATCTTTTTCCTTCCATATAATTTTGCGAAAAAGTGAGATTTGCAGTAATGATAAATAATAGCATAAGTGTTTTGCTCATCGTTTAGATAATTTAGTTCTAAAATAAAAGTTGGTTATTTAATAGTATCAATTTCAATTATTCTACCCAAACACATTCCCCGAGCTATGATCTTCGCTTGCTCCAGTAACGCTCGACAAAACATTGATTTCACCTCTCAATTTCAGCAATCCCAGAAAGGCAAAAATCAATGCTTCTTTATACTCTATAATTTTCGGTTTGGGAATAATCACGTCACTATTCGGCGAAAGCCATTTTATTCTTTCAATCAGAAAATCATTGTAAACACCACCGCCAGTAACCAAAATCGAATGCTTTCTGTTTGGCAAAATCGCTGCAATCTGAAAAGCAATATGTTCCACAAACGTGCGCATTTTATCTTTGGTAGAGATGGAGTAGGAATTTATCAATGGCAATAAAACATCCCGAACATCTTCCATACCGAGTGACTTCGGAAAAGCTTTTTTATAATATTCTAAGTCATTTAATTCGTTAAGAAGGTTTTGATCAATATTTCCAGTTTTCGAAATCTTTCCAGCATCATCATAATCAAAGCCCAATAGATTCGAATAAAAATTCAGAACCGTATTTACCGCTGAAATATCAAATGCAATTCTCCGACCACCATCTTTAAAAGAAATATTCGAAAATCCTCCAAGATTCAAACAATAATCATATTCAGAAAACAATAGTTCATCGCCAATCGGAACCAAGGGCGCACCTTGTCCGCCAAGCATTACATCCTGAACCCGAAAATCGCAAACTACTTTCTGATTTATCAAATTGGCCAAAATCGGTAAATTCCCAACCTGCAAAGTCATACCTTTGGCAGGGCGATGCAAAATCGTATGTCCGTGAGAGGAAACCGCAGTAATATCTTGAAGATTATTCTTGCTTATAAAATCACAAAGTACACCGGCCAACAATTTGGTATAATCAACATTCAAAGTTTGCAATTCGGCTTGACCGTAATTCACAGCTTCTTTCAAAATCTGCTGCCAATCATCAGTATAAGCGACAGTTTCACACTCTTTAATCGCAAAATTCCACTTTTGATCCTCTAGCCAAAATTCAATATTTGCCAAGTCTATCCCATCAAGCGAAGTTCCGGACATTACACCAATAATATTGTAGCTCTTTTTACTATGCATAGAGCAAAAATACGACTGAATCGAATCAAAATTAGTTTTTTAGAAGTATATTTGTGCGCAAAATATTTTTTTAAGTAACACATAATTTATTTCCCATAGATATGGATTTCAACTATACCGAAGAACAATTAATGATTCAGAAAGCCGCTAGAGATTTTGCTCAAAGTGAACTTTTGCCAGGAGTTATTGAAAGAGATGAGACAGAAACATTTCCTACCGAGCAAATAAAGCAAATGGGACAATTAGGTTTTATGGGGATGATGGTTGATCCAAAATACGGTGGAAGCGGTCTAGATACTGTATCCTACGTTTTGGCAATGGAAGAAATTTCTAAGGTCGATGCGTCAGCTTCTGTGGTTATGTCA
>JBBSQV010000233.1:0-1711 GCA_038243675.1 Flavobacteriales bacterium | reverse complement strand
GAAGTAGTTTCGGTGTCAACGCTGACCGATGTTTGCTTGAGTAAATTTTGCAACAGCAATTTAATTCCCATTTCGCCCTGAATCAACTGATAAAAATGGGTGGTGTTGCTTAGAATATTGAACTGCTGCATACTAATTTCTTCGCCGCTCTCACTAGTGAAAGTCGAAAATAAATCGGGCGCTGCATTTGATGCTGTTGGTTTTGTGGCTTTCGCCGAAGGTTCATCGCCGCTGTAGAATAAGGCATTAAACTGATCTGCCATTCGTCTAAATTCTAAGATCTGAAAAAGTGCTTCCACCTTTTCCGAATCAGGGCGTGTCAATTCGTAATCCGTTTCGCAGAAAGTTACATTACAATCGCAAATGATTGTCGCAAGTGTTTTGGACATCAAAGCTTTCTCGTGATTCTCTTCGATATTTTGCTTCATCTTACCTTTTAGTTGATGCGAATTGGCAAGAAGATTTTCTATGGTTCCAAATTGCTTCAAGAATTTCTTTGCGGTTACTTCGCCCACGCCTGGAATTCCCGGAATATTATCAACAGCATCGCCCATCATTCCTAAGAAATCAATTACTTGCTCTGGTCTTTCGATTCCGAATTTTTCCAAAACTTCTGGTACACCTAATATTTCAATTCCATTTCCCATTCGGGCAGGCTTATACATAAATATATTTTCTGAAACCAGCTGTGCAAAATCCTTGTCTGGCGTTACCATAAAGACTTGGTAATTCTGCTTTTCGGCCTGTTTTGCAATTGTTCCGATCAAATCGTCGGCTTCGCAACCTTCTAGTTCGATTATCGGAATATGCATTGCATCCAAAATATCGTGTATATAAGGAATAGCGAGTCTGATTGCTTCTGGTGTTTCGCTCCGATTGGCTTTATAATCGCTAAACATTTCTGTACGCACGTGGCTTCCGCCTTTGTCAAAAGCTACCGCTAAATGATCCGGTCTCTCGCGTTTGATAACGTCGAGAAGTGAATTCATAAATCCCAAAATCGCCGAAGTATCCATTCCTTTTGAATTAATACGAGGGTTTTTTATAAATGCATAATAGCCTCTAAAGATTAAAGCGTAAGCATCAAGTAGGAAAAGTTTTTTTTGTTGTGACATAGAAAAATTTATTGAAGCGTAAAATTAATCAAAGCAACTGAATATGGCTGTCAAAAAATTGTTTAAATATTTTGCCCCTAATAGTACTCAAAGTAGTTCATCGTTAAAGTTTTCTTTAGCATTCTGCAAAACATTGTATTATTTGTTTATTTGCATAAAAATATTTGTATGACCCGTTGGATTATCCTAGTCGTTGTTGTTTTGGCAGTTGAATTCTACGCTTTTCAAGCGATAAAAAATGCTTTTAGACTTAAATGGGTTGCTTATGGCTACGAAATAATAAGTGTTTTAAGCTTGATATTTGTCATTTGGACATTTACTCAATTTGATAGACACGTAGGGCAGACTAAACTGACTCTCTACAGTTTGAGCCTTTTACTAATAATAACCGTTCCGAAAATAATTTTAACTCTTGTAATGTTCGGGGAAGATCTCGTGCGACTTTTTAATGCAGTTGTCCATTATTTTTTACATCAGGAATCATTAGAAGGACATTTTCCAGACAGACGAAAATTTTTAAGTCAGATTGCAGTTGGGCTGGCAGCAATTCCTTTTTTGAGTTTGATTTATGGCGTGATTAAAGGGAAATATGATTT
>JBBSQV010000232.1:0-1716 GCA_038243675.1 Flavobacteriales bacterium | reverse complement strand
TGGAAAATACAACCCTGACTACTTTTGCTCAGGATTATGTTGTGGATAAAACTGGACTTAATGATAAATCTTATGACAATGTAAGCGCTCACGAATTGGCACATCAATGGTTTGGAGATTATGTAACTGCGGCTTCGGGAGAGCATCATTGGCTTCAGGAAGGTTTTGCAACTTACTATGCTTTACTTGCAGAAAAAGATATTTACGGCGATGATTACTTCAATTGGGAACTATATGAAATGGCAGAACGTTTGAAAATCGCTTCCGCCAAAGACACACTTCCTCTGATGAATGCTTCAGCGAGTTCGCTAACTTTTTACCAAAAAGGCGCTTGGGCTCTACATATTTTAAAACGTGAAGTAGGAGATATAAATTTTGCAAAAGCAGTAAAAAACTATCTAACCAAATATGGTTTTTCGAATGTGAAAACTGATGATTTCTTAGATGAAATTCGAAAAATATCGTCCTACGACACAGCAAAATTTAAAAAAGAATGGCTAGAATCTTCAGGCTTCGACAGTCAAAAAGCTATTGAAATTTTGAAAGAGAATGCGTTTATGCAACAGTATTTCGATGTATTATCCAAAACTGAAACTCCATTTGAGGAAAAGAAAAAAGAGTATTTACAAATATTAAAATCTGATGCAAACTCTTATGTAAAAGAAGAGGTTTTGATGCAACTAACTGCGATTCCATTTGAAGAGAAAGAAGATTTTCTGCAAGTCGCAATGCAATCTAGGGATCTAAAAGTACGGCAAGCGGTTGCAAAATCACTTGATAAGATTCCAACAAGTTTCTACGATGAATATTTGACCTTATTGGATGATGAATCGTACATAACACAAGAGATTGCACTAAATATGTTATGGTCACAGTTTACTGAAAAGCGCACGGAATTAGTTGAAAAAACAAAAGGAAGAGTCGGTTTTAACGATAGAAATTTGGAAATACAATGGTTGACTTTGGCTTTGATTACGCCGGAATTCGAAGAAAGCAATAAGCCTAATTTTTATGATAGACTTTTGAATCTTAGTAAAGCTCCTTACGAAAGTCCGGTGCGAATAAATGCCATTACAAATTTATTGTATCTCAACAAAAACGATACAAATGTCTTGAAATTATTGGTCGAGCCTTTACTACATCACAAATGGCAATTTCAGAAATTCGCTCGCGACAAGATTCGAGGTTTGAGTAACGAAGAAAAGTATAAAACGTTTTTTAACTCGCTGTTGCCTGACCTACCATTAGCGGAAGCGACAGAACTAAAGCGAGTTTTAAACTAATTATCCCAGCAACGTCTGAACTTCACTACGGATATATGCCAATGCTGTACTACTTGGCGTAGGATTGTCAAAAAGATCTTTTAGCATTTGAGATCTTAAATCATTTGCATCTTTTACCTCAGGCTCAAGATTCGTTCTACGCAACATTTGGATAGTGGCATTCTTGGCAGTAACTACGATTGACCAACATTTTTCGGTTAGATAAACTTGTTGAGTTAAATTATGTTCAAACTCCTGCTCAATTTGCGCAATAATATATTCTTCGTAATCTTTCTTGTCATCAGAAATAGGTGCAACTCTTACAAGCATTTTTGAAGGATCAATTCGTTCTAAAAGAAGAGTTACTCTTTCGTAAGCTTGTAATCTAAGCGGCAACGTGTCTTTCTGAATATCTTTGTGAAGTAAATATCTACGTCTACCTTCTTCATTATCA
>JBBSQV010000231.1:0-1792 GCA_038243675.1 Flavobacteriales bacterium | reverse complement strand
TATCTTTTCTAGAACTTTGATGTAATTTGGTGTTTCAACTTCATAAATCTCACCCTCTTCCACAACTTTCTGAACTAGAGATTTGTACTCCGTTTGATTGCCTTTTATAAAATCTCGGTGCATTGACGATGTATTGTCCTGTGGACTTTTGGCCAATTTTGCAAGCATATTATCAGCAATATCAAGCGGTACTTCAATTCCTTTAACCGCAGCAATCATCGCAACTTCTTCGACAAGATCTACAAAAAGCTGCTTATGCTCTTTGGAAGCGAGGATTTCGCCAATATTTTTATTGAGAAAGCTAGTTGTGGAAGCTAAAGCGGAAATGAAAATAAACTTCATCCAAATGGTATTGTCAATCTCATCTGTGAGAAAAGCGTGAATTTTTGCATCTTTGAGAATCTTTTCGAGCTTTTGCATCTTTTTCCAAGAAGCAACATCGGAGCCAAAAAACAGCTGCTCATTTGAGCCAACTTTTTTAATTTTTCCTTTAGATTCAATGAAAGACACGATATACACGCAGCCCATCAAAACCTCGCTGTCTTTGAAAATATCGGCAATTCTTTCGCCCGCATCGATTCCATTATAAAGCGGCAAAATCATAGTATCGTCGTTAATACATTTCTGTAAAGGTGCCAGAGATTCCTCGATATCATAGGTTTTTGTAGCACAAATCAAATAATCCAATCGCCCAATTTCTTTGGCATTATCCGAAACAACACTTGCATATGCAGTAAAAGTTTGGTTGTCAGTTTCGATAATTAATCCCGATTCTTTAATATTTTCCATCGTTTCGCCACGTGCGATAAAAATAATTTCTATTTTATCGGAGTCTTTATATGCTTTCGCTAAAAGTCCGCCAAAATATCCACCTACTCCACCAAGTCCTAATATTCCGATTCTAATTTTCATTTCTAAGTTTTTATGCTTTAAGCAAAGATACAATTACAATTGAAAGCTATTTTTACTTATTTTTAAAACTTCAACCAATTTTTTCTGCAGAGCGCTAAAACGCATAAGAAATTTAACAAAGATCAAAAAAATGAATTGGATTTTAGTTCTTCAAATTATATACGGAATCGTCCTCTTATTTGTGTGTATGCGGATAATTTACGACACTAATAATAATTCGAAGACGCTTGCTTATCTATTACTTGTATTTATTGCACCTGTTTTTGGAATAATTTTCTATTTCTCAATTGGGATCAATTATAGCAAGCAAAAAATGTTTACTAAAAAGCTGACTAACGATGACGATCTGCTGCAGAAGACGAGAAGAGAAGTGTTTGATTATTCCGAAAAAATTGTTGAAGATTATAGCAGCGCACTTGGAGACAAGAAGTTTCTGTCCAATCTCATTCTCAATGACACGATGAGTCCGCTGACAGAGAATAACGAAGTGGAAATTCTTGTGAATGGCGAGCGGAAATTTCCCGCAGTTCTTGACGTATTACGAAGCGCGAAACATCATATTCATATTGAATATTATATTTATGAGGATGACGTAATAGGTAAAGAAATTGAGAAAATCTTGATTGAACGAGCTACCAATGGAGTAAAAGTCCGTTTTATCTACGATGATTTTGGAAGTAGTTCTCTGCGAAAAAGAATGGTGCAAAATCTTCGAGACAATGGTGTGGAAGCTGTTGCGTTCTCGAAAGTTCGGATATTGGTTCTGGCAAATAGGTTGAATTACCGCAATCACCGCGAAATTATTGTTGTAGATGGCGCAATAGGTTTTGTTGGAGGAATAAATGTTAGTGACAAATATATTAATAATGAGCACAACGCT
>JBBSQV010000230.1:0-1886 GCA_038243675.1 Flavobacteriales bacterium | reverse complement strand
TAACCACCGCGAGAATCTCCACTACGACCACCGCCGCTGTTGAAGCTTCTTCTTTCACCTTCTGGTTTTGGCTCAGATTTGTTAACAACGATAGCACGTCCTTGAACAGTAGCACCGTTCAATTCGTCAATAGCTTTTTGAGCTTCTTCGTCATTTGGCATCTCTACGAAACCAAATCCTTTACTTCTTCCAGTAAATTTATCAGTGATAATTTTTACAGAGTCAACTGCTCCGTACGCTTCAAACGATTCTCTTAAATCTGCTTCCTCAATACTGAATGGAAGGCTTCCAACAAAAATATTCATAGGTCCTTTTTTATAATAATTACAACAAATATAAAATATTTTTTCAACTTTCCTAACAAAATCTTGATTTATTATTATTTAGAACCCAATCAATAATAAATCAAGATTTTAATTTTTTAAGATAATAATCTTACAATTCAGGCTGTAAAGGAACTTTATAAAAAACACCTTTCTGAAAATGCAGTTCCGCCGGCTCTAAATCTGTCGGAAGTGTTGGCTCAAGTTTTGGAGCTTTAAATTCAAAAGATCCCGTAATTGTCTGATTAACATCATCAAACTCCGTTATAATTATTTTTCCTTCTCCTTTGTTAATTCCAGTTTGGTAAGATATTTCTTGTGAGTTTTGGCTAATTATAAAACTTGCCTGATTCGCAATCCCAGATCCTAAAATATAAGTTGACGGATTCGATGAACTTGTTTTAAGTAGTAAGGTTTCGAATTGGGTAAGTCCTGTAAGAACAACTGTTCCATTTGCCGATTTCATTGCTGTAACATCAGCGGCTCTCCAACTATCACCATTTTTCAGACCTTCAAATGCAGGATTATTTCGAGTAATTTCGTCAGTACAAGCACTCATTGTAAGCACCAAAACAAATAGGGCAGCAATTTTTTTCATAATCTAAATCATATTAAGAAGACAAAAATACCATTTTCAGTCAAAAAAGCTATAGAAAGTAGAATAATTTCGCTCTAATAGCATTACATAGCAAACAAAAAAATATAATACGCGTAAAATATTAAGGTTTGAAATAAAAAAGTATCTTTGCACCCTTAATTAACAGAGGTCGAGAACCTCAAAATTTAATCAAAAGATTATGTCAGTAAAAATTAGATTACAGAGACACGGAAAAAAAGGAAAACCTTTTTACTGGGTTGTTGCAGCAGATGCACGTGCAAAAAGAGATGGTAAATACCTAGAAAAAATTGGTAGCTACAATCCAAACACTAATCCTGCGACGATCGAATTGGACATTGAAAGTGCTGTACAATGGCTTCACAACGGAGCTCAACCTACAGATACTGCAAGAGCAATTCTATCTTACAAAGGAGCTTTACTTAAGCACCACCTTGATGGAGGTATCCGTAAAGGAGCTATGACTCAAGAACAAGCAGACACTAAATTGGCTGAATGGCTAGATGCTAAATCTGGTAAAGTTGACGCTAAGAAAGAAGGTCTATCAACTGGAAAAGCAGATGCAAAAGCAAAAGCTATCGAAGCTGAGAAAAAAGTAAACGCTGATCGTATCGCTGCTGCCAAAAAAGCTGACGCTGATGCAATCGCTACTGCTGATGCTGCAAATTCAGAATCTACTGAAGAAGCTGCAGAAGAAAACAATGAAGAAACTCAAGCTTAAATATACTGGCGATTATGCGTAAAGAAGATTGTTTCTACTTAGGTAAAATCGCTAAAAAATTTAGTTTCAAAGGCGAGGTCCTGGCCTATTTGGATACAGACGAGCCCGAGTTATATGAAAACTTGGAATCAGTTTTTGTTGAATTCAACAAAAATCTGGTTCCATTTTTTATTGAAAGTTCTTCATTGCACAAAAACGATTTTCTCCGAATCCGCTTTGAGGATAT
>JBBSQV010000229.1:0-2257 GCA_038243675.1 Flavobacteriales bacterium | reverse complement strand
CATTGGTGTAATTCCTTCTTCGACGTCTACGACAAAAATAATAACGTCGGCTTCGTCAATCGCGAGTTCGACTTGCTTGCGGATTTCTCCTTCAAAAACGTCGTCACTTCCGCGAACATATCCGCCCGTATCAATAACAGAAAACTCTTTTCCGTTCCATTCGCTTTTGCCGTAATTTCGATCGCGAGTTACCCCAGAAACCGAGTCGACAATAGCTTCTCTTCTTTGAATGAGCCTGTTAAATAGTGTTGATTTCCCTACATTCGGTCTTCCAACAATGGCGACAATGTTATTCATAATACTTTTCTAATATTTTGCAAAGGTAAGTTTTTTATATGGAGCATTTTCCTGCTATCCGCTATATCTTTTACTCCGCAAAAACTCCGTAAAAGGATACCGCTGCTATCGAGGTCACTGAAAAAGCTACTCATTTTTATAATTTCTCTTAATAAGCGCGATTGATTAAACCTCGATTTATTTAGTGGTGCTTTTCCTGCATTTTTTTTCTTGGATTATATGAGAAGTTTGTACCAAGTTTATGGGAGTCTAAAAGCTCTTTAATGCCGATTTTTGCACACGTATATCTCTATACGTGTAATTTGAGTATTCTTTTCAAATTCACGGCAAATATGGTAATGGCACTTTGCATCTGCATGTTTTCTATCCCATATCCAGTTGCTCGACGATAACCGTGAGCGTTTTTTAGCTCACCATTTTTAGCTTCTATTTTATATCTGTGCTTTGCCTTTTCTTTGTAGTAGTCAGTCTCTTGAAAAGCTAATTGATCTTGATGCAACTCAGATTTTATTGTGACGGTATAAGATTTAGTTTTCGCTCCTGGTTTGTAGCATCCGCTTTGCAAGAAGCAGGATTTGCATTTTTCTACATCAAAATAGTAAGCCTCTGCTGGGTTACCACTTTTATTTTTTGTGCGTTGGTACAATTTTTTTATTGCCATATGTCCAGCTGGACAAACGAACCTATCAGCGTCTTTATTAAAATCAAATTTATCGGCTTCTTTTCTTGTTCCGTGCGAGATTGAAGGGTTTAACTTTGCAACTACTTTAATATTTTGAATACTAGCGATCTTGAGGTTTTCTTTTCCAGAATAAGCAGAATCACCAATTACAGTATCTACTTCAATTCCATTTTCTTGACTCATTTGTAGTAACTTTGGTAATTCTGGTCCATCGCCTTTTTCGCCCGAGGTTACTACTGCAGCTGTAATTATACGCTCCTCGGTCATAGCTATGTGAGTTTTATACCCAAAGAATGAACTGTCAGCTGTTTTATGTCCAGTTTTAGCATCCACGTCCTTAGACAGGATTAAATTATCCTGAGTATCCTCTACTGTTTCTTTTAAGAGGTTTAATTTCTCCTTAATTGCAGGTATTAGCCTTAGCGTTGGATCAGATTCTATAACAGTTTCAAGTTCCTTACAATAAGCTATTTCCTTTTGCAGATCATTGCTCAAATTTTTCTCTGGCATTCGATCTGCCCAATCTTCCGCGGCAGTGTAAACAGCTCTGCGCAGTAGTTTTGAGCGCTCTTTCAATACTTGAATGGCAGAAAAGGGATTTGATTTTGACAAGGAATGCGTAGCATCAACAATGATTGATTTTGAACGGACAATTCCTTTCTCAATAGCGATCGAAACGGTTTTTCCTATCAAAAGATTTAATAGATCGGTGTCTTTAAGACGCAGCTTCCTAAACTTAGTTAGAGAACTTGCATTAATGACATCTTGCTCTGGAGCCATCTCTAGGAAGTACTTGAATGACATATCAAAACGAGAACGCTCCACAACATCAACATCAGATACTGTGTAAATTGTTTTTAATAGTAAGTACTTAAACATACGAATTGGACTTTCTGCATTGCGTCCATTGTATAGACAATATTTGGTTACCAGCTCCTCATAAATAAAAGAAAAATCAATTAGTTCATTGATTTTTCTAAGGAGATTGTCTTGAGGAACAACTAAGTCATATAAATCAGAATAGGAACTCAATTGAATTTTTTGCTGCTGTAATAACATATTTAAGTCTTCATTATCAGTACTAAAAATACGAAAAAAGCAGGGTAACTTCTACAAACTACACAGCTTTTTGCTAAAAATTTACCAAGGTATTTGAAGGGACTTTTTCAGTGACCTCGATTGCAGCGGCATCCTTTAGGCTCGCGACAGAGCGAGACTAAAGATATAGCGTAAAGCAGGATCAAGCTCCTAAACAATAAACTAGTCACGTAAATAGCT
>JBBSQV010000228.1:0-2303 GCA_038243675.1 Flavobacteriales bacterium | reverse complement strand
GCCGATTTTACCTTCCATTTGTGGAAAAATTTTTGTCAAAGCTTTCGCAGCTCCAGTTGTCGTCGGGACAATCGACTGACTTGCACCTCTCGCTCTGCGTAAATCTTTATGAGGTTGATCGTGTAAACTTTGATCTGTAGTGTAAGAATGGACAGTTGTAATATAAGCGTTTTCGATATCGCACAGCTCGTCAAGAACTTTCAGCATAGGCGCAGCATTATTGGTGGTACAGCTAGCATTCGAAACGATTGTTTCGGTGCCGTCCAGAATATCTTCGTTGACACCAAGGACTATGGTTTTAATGCTATCAACTTCCGCAGGAGCAGATAGGATTACCTTTTTTGCCCCAGCATTTATATGCTTATTAATTTCATCTAGAGTTTTATATTTCCCCGTAGCCTCAATTACAACATCAATATCTAATCTGTTCCAAGGTAGATTAGCCGCATCTTTCTCATGAAAAAATAAAAAATGGTCTCCGTCAACAATAATAGATTTCTCGTCAAAAGTTATATTTCGCTTTAAAACACCGTGAATGCTGTCGTATTTCAACAAGTGCGACATCGTATGATTGTCAGCAAGATCATTTATTGCGACCACTTCGATTTGTGGATGATCAAGTAATAATCGGAATAAATTTCGACCAATCCGACCGAAACCGTTTATTGCAACTCTAATTTTTGACATTAAAACTTAGAAATAAATTTATAAAATATGTTTTTGTGCTTTGTAAGATGAGCGCACAAGTGGTCCACTTTCTACGTGTCTAAATCCTAATTCAAGTCCAATTTTTTCGTATTTGGCAAATTGTTCAGGCGTGATAAATTCCTTTACTGGAAGGTGTTTTTTACTCGGCTGAAGGTATTGACCGATGGTCACGACATCCACATTTGCAGCTCTTAAATCATGCAAAGTTTCAATTACTTCTTCCTCAAGTTCGCCCAATCCGAGCATAATTCCAGATTTTGTTCTGTTGATTCCCTGCTCTTTCAAATATTTTAAAACAGCAAGACTTCGATCGTATTTAGCTTGTATTCGCACTTCACGAGTCAATCTTCTCACAGTTTCCATATTATGCGAAACCACTTCTGGATTAGCCTCAACAATACGATCTATGTGACGTTCTATTCCTTGAAAATCAGGAATCAGAGTCTCTAAAGTTGTATTTGGATTCATTCTTCTAATCGCTTGTACCGTTTCATACCAGATAATAGAACCCATATCTTTCAAGTCATCGCGGTCAACACTAGTGACAACTGCGTGCTTAATATTCATAATTTTTATTGAGCGTGCCACTTTTTCAGGCTCACCCCAATCTACCGTTTCTGGACGTCCAGTTTTTACACCGCAAAATCCACAAGAACGTGTGCACACATTACCAAGAATCATAAATGTCGCTGTCCCTTCGCCCCAGCACTCACCCATATTTGGACAACTACCAGAGGTACAAATCGTATTTAGCTGATATTTGTCTACAAGCCCACGAAGTTCGGTGTATTTCTTGCCTATTGGAAGCTTTACTTTAAGCCATTTTGGTTTCCCTATCGGTAACGTATTGTCTAAAACTGTCTCCATTTGTACTATTTTATTATGCTTCGCAAAGGTACAACTTGCAATTTGATTTAAGAGGTAATCAAACTATTTTCAGACTTTTTTAGCCTTTGGAAAATGGTATTGATCTTATAATATTTTAATTGGGAGCTTAATCCCGCTTTCCGCTGTATCTCTTCATAGTTGCTGCTTCGCGCAACCATAAAGAGGATGCCGCTGCAATCGGGGCTAGGGATCTCGGTTAATAATAAAGATTTTTTTTGATCAAGTAGAGAAGTGGGTCAAATTTAAAGTTACAATGATAAATAACCTCTAATGAAAATTTAAATCCTTACAGCTTTTTGCAAAACGTTTCGGCCAGATTTCAAGAACATTCGGCGAACTGATAAAAATTGTGGATTCTGGAGAGTGTTTATGTTAGAGGAGGAGTACTTGATGCAGTTTAAGGGCACGAATTTCAAATCTGCGCTATCGGGTGCTATCGGCTTATTCTGTTAATTGAAAACAATTTCGAAATTTAAATTTCAAAAATTTATTCAGCTCAAATCTTTTTGACACCATCGGGGTCATATGTTTATAGCAATAATCAACGGAATTTCACGACCCCATCGGGGCAATGTCATAAAGTTAAGGATCAGACTGCTCGTTTGTAATTATTCAAAGTCTTGTGTTTTCCTTTTCTTTTTATGATTCTAAAATCTCTTGGTGCGCTTCGCCCTGGTCTGATTGGCTCAACACTCTGCATAAAAAGT
>JBBSQV010000227.1:0-2448 GCA_038243675.1 Flavobacteriales bacterium | reverse complement strand
TTTTATAATCTTCTTATCCTTTTGTTGAGACGCAACCTCCGAACCTACTTCAGGTTGATCACTTTTCTCCTCTTCAACAACTTCCTCAGCCCTTGCGACTACAGGTTTTACAAATTTTACCTGATCTGTTCGCGGCGGCGGTGGTGGCGGAGGAAGTTTTATTGCCATTATCTCTGAGTCATACGCAGCCTCTGCGTTTTCGTAATTTTCTTTACAAGATAAAAATGCGAACGACATTGCGAGAATGAGAAGTAAAAATTTATTATTCATAAAAAGAAAGATTGAAAGATTAAAAGAATAGATGCTAAGGATTTAAAGATGGGTGCATCATTTCAAAGCCTCTTTAGTCGCAATATCTGAAATTAATTTTCCACCTTTAGCAACTACCCCTAAGACAATCGCGACCGCAACTAAAATGACATTCTTTATAATATATTGGCCAAGTAATGTTGGGACAAATGGAGAAGCCCACGTATCATCAGGAAAAATAAAGATTGGCAGAACTGCTCCGGCAAGTTGGAAAAACAGGATCGGAATCACATATCGCAACCATTTCTTTACCATAAGACCAAGTCCTATTCCAGTTTCTAAGGTTGCCAAAAGCAATAGTGCTAATTGATCATCGATAATTCCAAAAGTAATGGTCGAGATCGTTTTTACTGCAATATCATCGGCATAAGCTGTGGCATCAAAAAATTTCAACAATCCAAACCACAAAAAAACAATAGCAACTGAAAGTCGCAGAAGATCAAGTGCGTGACGCTGAATCCAAAAAGTAGAATGATAATTATTACCAAGTTTTTCCATCTTAAAAGCTTTTTTGTATTTCTAAAGTGTATTTCTAGTATTAAGTCATTTATTGCGATCGACTTGCAAAATCTATTTATTTACAATTTCGTACACTATCATAATTTTCTCTTCAATTTCAATTTGCGCAACTTCATATTTATCAAAAGAAGTTGGTGTTGACCCTGTAATTACTACCGAATCCACTTTGAAGGATGGAAGGTCATTTTCTTGAAAACTTGAGAAAGTTTCTTTGTATCCATTTGCTGATACGTGCTTAATACCTATCAATTTAAGATTTAATGATTTTGCAACATTATCTGCATAAAGTTTAGCATTAGCAATCGCCTTCTGAGTTAAATCTACCCTAGATTTTTTTTCTAAACCTTCAGATATGCTAGTGGAAAATTGCACATTTACATCCTGCAAATTCTCGCTTTGCATCAGTTGATAAAAGTTTTCAATTCTCTTATTATCAAGAGGAAAATATACTACTAATCTGTTTTTAGCTTCGAAATCTTTAGTATCGTTATAGTTGTCTCTTTCTATGCTGTAGTCAGCAATTTTTATGTTTTTTTCTGTGAAACCAACTTTTAAAAGCACTTTCTGAACTTTTGCCATTTCCTGATTCAATTCACTTATTGCAGTTTTTTCAATGCTGTTACTTTTTGCTACATTGATATAAAATGTTGCTAAATCTAGAGTGACTTTACCTTTAGCGATACCATTAGCGATGATTTCATTCTGAAATTTTGACTGAGCAAAAGTGAAAAGTGTGAAAAGTAGTAGAAGAAATGTTGCAGGTTTTTTCATAGTATTGGTTTATGTGTTTTCTAATTCTTAAAATACTTTGGAGCCTAAGAAGTACGACCTGAATTAACATTGAAATATTTTTGACCCTGCTGTAGGTCTATCTATTAATATAATCAAACTAAGTTAATCAATAAATCGCTAAAAATTAAAAACTATGTTTAATAAATTATGATGCACAACGATTGATTTTCTTCTGAAAAATACTCATCTCATTTATACTTCAGCTGCGTGAAGGATTGCAGCGGACCCGAGCGAAGCGAACTGGCGAAGCAAATCCTTTATTGTGGCGTTGCGGAGCAAAAGCTACAATAAAGATTGGGAGTGGAAAGCCTGACCTGAGCCAAATGTCATTTCAATGTTAAGATGGTCGTTGTGGCGAGGGCCACGCCCAAAAAAAAAGCCTCGTAAATTAATACGAGGCTTTCTAATATTAGGGAAAGAAGATTAGTTACCTCCTTTTTCCATTTTTGCTTTTAATGCTGCAAGAATGTCATTGCTGTCTCCTAAAGTAGAAGCAGGTGCATTCGTGTTGCTTGAAGCATTCGAACTATTATCTGCAGCCGCTTTCACATTTTTCTCTTCTTCCTCACGGAAAATAGCTGTGTGTGATGCAACCACTCTTTTAAATTCTTTGTTGAATTCGATTACTTTGAAATCTGCAGATTCGCCTTTTTTCAATTTTTTACCATCTTCTTTTTCAAGGTGACGAGTAGGAATGAATGCAACGATATCATCTCCAAATTCTACAGTAGCTCCTTTATCAACGATTTCTGAGATTTCACCGTTATGAACAGTTCCAACTGCGAAAGAAGTTTCGTATTTATCCCAAGGATTTTCTGTTGTTTGTTT
>JBBSQV010000226.1:0-2455 GCA_038243675.1 Flavobacteriales bacterium | reverse complement strand
AATTTTGCCTTTCCATTTATCTGTCTTACCTTTAAAGGAACCGAGATTTTTTATTTCTGTTTTTAAACTAATGGTCTAAAAATCAGAAATTATTTTATTATTGCACTATTGCCCTAGCCCCGATTGCAGCGGAAATCCCTGAGTGAGCATTTGCCTTTTGGCAGTAGCGGCAGACAAGAGCGACCAAAGGAAGCTCCTTGAATGCCGACTGCTGCGGCAAATGCCCGCTCAGGATTGTAGAAAAAAGCGGGATAAAGCTCCTTAAAAAAAAGTTATAGAACAGTTGTCCGCACAATTTTTCTGTATATTTGAAACCCAATAAACACACTATTATTATGACGATTATTTCAACTAGAATTGCCTTGCCAATTGTTGTTTTAACTACTTTGATGCTACAATCTTGTAGCGAGAAAAAAGCCGCTGTGCCGCAGCAGCACTCGGGAATTATCCTGGCAAATATGGATACTCTGGTAAAACCAGGTGACGATTTTGCTGCGTACGTAAATGGTGCGTGGGACAAATTGAATGACATTCCGGCGGATAAATCTAGTTACGGGGTAGGCTCAATGCTGAACGATAAAGCGCGCGAAGATGTGAAAGCGATTATTGAAGAGGCGGCTAAGGGTGAGTTTGAAGATGGTAGCGCAGAGCAGAAAATAGGCGATTTGTACGGTTCATATCTTGATACTAAGGCGAGAGAAAAGCAGGGAATTAAGCCAATTGAAGCTGATCTAGCCAAAATTGATGCGTTAAAAACTCAAGCTGATCTTGCGGCATACTTTGGTTATGCGAATAAAAGTGGGATCGATATTCCGTTTGCAATAGGTGTTATTGAGGATTTTAAAGATCCAACGATTTATAAAATTTATAGCTGGCAAAGTGGTTTGGGACTTCCGGAGAAAGAGTACTATCTATTATCTGACGAAAAATCTAAAACTTTACGTACAAAATACGAGCAGCATATTGCGAAAATGCTAGGACTTGCTGGCGTAAAAGATGGCGTTAAAAAAGCGACTGGGATTTTAAAGTTAGAAACTGCACTTGCGACTCAACATATGTCGAAAGAGCAAACTCGTGATATGGCGGGCTTGTACAACTTACATACAACAGCAAAATTGGATTCGATCTTACCAGCTTTTGATTGGACTGCATTTTTTGAGAATGCTGAAATTCCAGCGCAAAAAGAGATTATCGTAACTCAAGTAGATTATTTGAATTCACTTGAAGAAATAATGGCAAAGACGCCAATGAATGTATGGAAAGATTACCTTAAATGGCAATTAATTCACAACTCTGCAACGGCTCTTACTAAGAAAATGGACGATGAGAATTTTGCTTTTTACGGTAAAACATTGTACGGAAAACCAGAGCAGGAAGCTGACTGGAAGCGTGCGGTAGGTGTTGTAAATAATAATCTCGGCGAAATTGTTGGGGAAGTTTATGTAAAGAAACATTTCTCTCCAGAGGCTAAGAAAAGTATGACAGAATTGGTTCAGAATTTATTGAAAGCTTACGAATCAAGCATCAAAAATCTTGATTGGATGTCTCCTGCAACAAAGGATGAGGCTTTGAAAAAGATTAGTAAATTCACAATCAAAATTGGATATCCTGACAAATGGAGAGATTATTCGGCATTGAAAATTGCAAAAGGTGATTTGTATACCAACTTGCAAAATGCTTCGACGTTTGAATATAAAAGACAAATTAACAAACTTGGCAAGCCAGTTGATAAGACTGAATGGGGAATGACGCCTCAAACTGTAAATGCTTATTACAATCCGATGGCAAACGAAATTGTGTTTCCAGCGGCAATCTTACAACCTCCTTTCTTTGATTTGAAAGCAGAAGACGCGATTAACTACGGTGGAATTGGTGCTGTAATCGGTCACGAAATTGGTCACGGTTTTGACGATCAAGGAAGTACTTTTGATGGTGATGGTGTGATGAGAAACTGGTGGACTCCAGAAGATCTTACAGCATTTAAAGCAAAAACAAACGCACTTGTTGAGCAGTATAACGGATTTGCAGTTTTTGATGATCTGAATGTAAACGGTGCTTTTACTCTTGGTGAAAACATTGGAGATCTTGGTGGATTGACAATTGCATTGAAAGCCTACAACATGAGTTTGAAAGGTAAAAAAGCGCCAACAATGGATGGTTTTACTGGACAACAACGTGTGTTTATTGGATGGGCTCAAGTGTGGTTGGAAAAATCACGTGATGAAGCTTTGCGTAATCAAATCGCTTCTGATCCGCACTCTCCAGCTCGTTTTAGAGTAAACGGAATTGTGCGTAATATTCCAGAATGGTATAAAGCATTTGATGTGAAACCTACAGATTCTCTATATCTTGCACCTGAAAAACGTGTAAAAATCTGGTAAGATAAAAATATGCCTTTCGGCAAAATTTATAAAGTGAACCCACAAGCGAAGGAATTTGTTTGTGGGTTTATTTT
>JBBSQV010000225.1:0-2483 GCA_038243675.1 Flavobacteriales bacterium | reverse complement strand
GATCGAAAAAATGATTCATCGGTCCATCTCCCTTTCCTATGATAACAGATTTTCCATTATCTATCGCATTATAAACATACTTTTGAGCTAACTCAATTGCTTCCAAAACTGAAATTCCTCGCGCCAAATAGCTAGCAATAGCTGAAGAAAGTGTACATCCTGTGCCGCGAGTATTTTTTGAATCTATCCGTTTCTGACTGATAAAATGATTCGCTCCATCTGCCGCAAAGTAGATAGAAGGTATCAAATCTGAATTGAGATGACCACCCTTTATCAATACAGATTTGCACCCTAAATTACGAATTTTCTGACCTGAAAGCAGCATATCATTCTCAGTTTTTACCACTATCTTGGCCAGATACGCCGCTTCATCTAGATTTGGAGTAAGTAACGTAATAATTGGAAACAGCTCCTTGACAATGATATTTATAGCTTGAAGCTTAATCAATAAAGCGCCGTTGCTCGAAATCATCACAGGATCATAAATTATTGGAATATTTGGGTATAATTTTAGAACTTCAATAATTGCAAAGACATTTTCGGAAGTATTGACCATTCCGATTTTGATAGTATCGGGAATAATATCGTTTAAAAGAACTTGTAATTGCTGCTTGACAATCTGGGAAGGAATTTCGAAAATCGATTTTACCGTTTGAGTATTTTGCAATGGCAAAGCAGTAAGTACCGAAGTTGCAAAACATCCCAAAGCCGAAATTGTCTTAATGTCCGCCTGAATTCCCGCGCCGCCACTCGCATCAAAACCTGCGATGGTCAATACAATTGGATATTTATGTTGAGTTTCCATTTCTTAGAAATTGATTTTTTTGATGTTCCAGTTTTGAGTATCAAATAATATCAGTTCGTTGTGCAAAACTGGCATTCCACAAACAAGCTTGAGCGTTTCTTGCGCCATCATAGTCCCGATGATTCCAGGCAAAGTTCCAAGAACTCCATTTTCACTGCAATTCGGAACATTTTCGGAGTTTGGTGATTCGGGAAAAAGATCTCTGAGATTTTTTGATCCTTGAAAATTAAAGACAGCTAATTGACCTTGAAATTTAAATATAGTCCCATAAATAAGTGCTTTTTCAAGGATAACACAAGTGTCATTTACTAAATATCTCGTGGCAAAATTATCTGAACCGTCAACTATAAGATCAAATTGCTCAAAGATTGCCATTGCATTTTCTTCTGTGAGCTTTTCATTGAATACGAGTAGATTGATATTTGGATTTAAAACTGATAAAACTTGCTTTGCAGCTGTCACTTTCGATTTTCCAATATGAGTGTCGCTAAATAAAATCTGTCTATGAAGATTGTGTAATTCTACGGTATCAAAATCTAAAATTCCCAAAGTTCCTATTCCGGCTGCAGCCAAATATTGATGAATCACACATCCTAAACCGCCAGCACCAATAACTAAAACCCTGGCATTTCCTATTTTCTGCTGCCCTTCTGCTCCTACTTCTGGCAGCATGATCTGCCGATTATAGCGTAAAAAATCATCGATTAAACCCATATTATTTTGTTGTTAGCTGTAAATGTTATCCCAATTTTTCCAAACCGCCTGATATCCAACATTCGAAATAACTGTAGCTATTTCTGCTGCCGATCGTTCGTCGCTTGTTTCAAATTGTTCAAGAGATTCTGGGTCGGCAGCATAACCGCCAGGATTTGTTTTGGAACCTGCACTCATTGATGTAACGCCAAGTGAAATCATATTATCGCGAAACGTTTCATTCTCTCGAGTGGATAATGATAGTTCGAGATCTTCGTTCCATAACCTATAAGCGAAGATAAGCTGCGCTAAATCTTTATCGCTCATTATAAATTTGGGTTCAATAATTCCCTCGGCTGGTCGAAGTCTTGGAAATGATACTGAAAATTGAGTCTGCCAATATGATTTCTGTAAATAATCTAAATGCATTGCATTAAAAAAACTATCGGTTCGCCAATCTTCAAGGCCAAGCAAAACGCCCAATCCGAGTTTATGAATTCCAGCACTTCCAATTCTATCCGGTGTTTCTAGTCGGAAATCGAAATTTGATTTTTTTCCTTTCGGATGGTATTCTTTGTAAACTTCTTTGTGATATGTTTCTTGATATACTAATACCGAATGGATTCCGGCCGAATGTAATTTCTGATATTCGTCGGAACTTAAAGGCTGAACCTCAACAGAGATATTTGCAAAATGTGGTTTGAGAACTTTTACTGCATTCAAAAAATAATTGATATTTACCGTAGAATTTGCCTCGCCCGTAACTAGCAAAATATGATCGAAACCAGCATCTTTTAGCACATTTGCTTCAAGTAAAATTTCTGAGTCAGACAGAGTTTTTCGCTTGATTTTATTGTCAAGACTAAAACCGCAATAGGTACATATATTTTGACATTCGTTGCTAAGATACATTGGCGCATACATCTGAATAGTTTTGCCAAAGCGCTTTTGCGTAAGTTCCCTACTCAATACTGCCATTCTTTCT
>JBBSQV010000224.1:0-2523 GCA_038243675.1 Flavobacteriales bacterium | reverse complement strand
TGAAGATAATACTGCTGCTGAGGTTGAAATATTAATTCATCTCTTCCCAGGAGTTTCTCCAGATAAAACTATTGACGCTTTATTTGCATTTACAGCCTGCGAAACATCAATTGCTCCTTTAGGTTGCGTAATTGAGAACAACAAACCTTTGTTTATTGGAGTAACAGAAATGTTGAAAATTTCAACACACCGCACCGTAGATCTTTTGCGCAGCGAACTCGAAATACAATTAGAAGAACTTCAAAATAAATGGCGTTTTTCTAATTTAGAAAAAATATTTATTAGAGAAGAGATGTATATTGACTTTAAACTTTATTCTGACAAAGAATCACTATACACTTATATGTATCATCGTTTTGATGAATATCGAGATCTTCTAGTTCGCGATATTAATGATGAAGATTTGCAAAAGCTAACGCAGATTCCTATGATTCGAATCACTCGTTTTGACTCGGATAAAGCGGATGACGCCATTGCGAAACTTGAAGCCGAAATGGAACAAGTGAAGCACGATCTTGAACATATTATCGATTTTGCAATCGCATTTTTCGCGAAATTAAAAGAGAAATATGGCAAAGGTCGTGAACGACAAACTGAACTTAGAATCTTTGATGATATCGAAGCGACAAAAGTTATTCTTCGAAATACTAAGCTTTATGTAAATCGTGAAGAAGGTTTTATTGGCACAAGTTTAAAAAAGGATGAGTATTTATGCGATTGTTCTGAGATTGATGATGTAATTGTTTTTTTGAGAGATGGCACGATGATGATTACCAAAGTAGATGCAAAAACATTTGTAGGCAAAGACATTATACATATTGCAATCTTTGACCGAAATGATAAACGAACTATTTATAATCTTATTTACAGAGATGGAAAGTCGGGGCCAGCGTACATCAAAAGATTTAATGTTTCCGGAGTTACTAGAGACAAACCTTACGATTTGACCAATGGAACTGCGGCATCTCAAATTCTGTATTTCTCTTGTAATCCAAACGGAGAAGCTGAGGTAATTACAATTATATTACGTCAGGTTGGAAGTATTAAAAAACTGAAATTCGATGTTGATTTTGCTTCGCTTACCATAAAAGGTCGAGGATCAAAGGGAAATATTGTCAGTAAGTACCCGATCAAGAAAATTGAACTCAAGGAGAAAGGAATTTCAACATTGCTTCCTCGTAAAATCTGGTTTGACGACATTGTCAAGAAATTAAATGTTGATGGAAGAGGAGAACTGTTGGGTGAATTTAGACCTAACGATAAGTTGCTTATTATTAATCAGTCAGGAAAACTGCGAACTATCATTCCTGAATTGAATTCACATTTTGAAGATGATATGATTGTACTCGAGAAATGGATTCCTAAAAAACCTATTTCTGCAATTTATTTTGATGGGGAAAAAGAACGTTATTATATAAAACGGTTTATTATTGAAGTTGAAAATAGAGAAGAAGTCTTTATTTCAGAACACAGCGCGTCAAATTTAGAAATAGTATCTACCGCTTACCGTCCTGTTGCTGAAGTTATTTTCTCAAAAATTAAAGGAGTGCAGAAAGAAACTCTTACCGTCGATGTCGAAGCCTTTATCGCTATTAAAGGATTAAAAGCCCAAGGAAATCAGCTGACTTCTGATAAGGTTCGTCAGATAAATATGTTAGAACCTTTAGAATATGAAATTCCGGAGGAAGTGATTCCAGAAGAAATTGAAGTGAAGGGAGACACGTCTGTTTCTAAAGATGATGATATAAATCTCGAAGATGATGGACAGATAACATTGTCACTAGATTAAATAAAAAAACGCTCCGATTGGAGCGTTTTTAATTCAACTATTATTTTTCAAATTCCTTAAGTGTTTTCGTAATTATC
Source organism: Flavobacteriales bacterium (assembly GCA_038243675.1). GTDB lineage: Bacteria > Bacteroidota > Bacteroidia > Flavobacteriales > Flavobacteriaceae > Flavobacterium. The sequence continues at coordinate 657 of JBBSQV010000224.1, read as the reverse complement.
GAAACACACTCAAGTAATTGTTCTTCGTTCATAACTAAAGGAGGCGCAAAGCGAATGATGTTTCCGTGAGTTGGTTTTGCTAATAATCCATTATCTCTCAGTCGTAGACAGATATCCCAAGCTGTAGAGCTATCTTCGGTATCGTTAATTACAATCGCATTCAACAATCCTTTTCCACGCACAAGAGTACAAATATTAGAAGTTTGAATATATTCATTCATTTTTCTTCTGAATAACTGACCCATCTCTTCAGCATTTTCTGCAAGATTTTCATCTTTTACAACTTCCAAAGCTGCTATTGCAACAGCAGCAGATATAGGATTTCCTCCAAAAGTGGATCCGTGTTGTCCGGGCCCAATCACATTCATAATATGATTGTCTGCCAAGACAGCAGAAACAGGATAATTCCCTCCTGAAAGCGCTTTACCTAAAATAAGAATATCTGGCTGAACGTTTTCGTGGTGTACAGCAAGTAATTTTCCAGTACGAGCAATTCCCGTCTGAACTTCATCAGCAATAAACAAAATATTATGTTTTTCGCAAAGTGCTTTTGCTTTTGCAAGATATCCTTCAGAAGGAACAAATACTCCAGCTTCTCCTTGGATTGGTTCTACTAAGAATCCAGCTGCCGTAGGGTTGCTCTCTAAAGCTCTTTCC
>JBBSQV010000223.1:0-2550 GCA_038243675.1 Flavobacteriales bacterium | reverse complement strand
ACTTTGCCTTTCGGTAAATTTGTTTGTGAGCACGAAGCCTTTAGATCTGGAAATTTCGACACAAACTTCGTGAAGAAATATTATGATGTCGAGACTTTAAAAATCGCTCATAACAACGAAGCGAAACTTGCTGCAATGATTGCATTGCAAAGATATTTCCAAGATCAGAAATTATTGAAAATTCCAAATTCTTAAAAAAATCATGAAGTCTAAAATAGATACATTAAACGAACAAATTGCCAAAGCTCACTTGGGCGGTGGAATTAAACGTATAGAAAAACAGCATGAAAAGAAAAAGTTGACTGCGAGAGAGCGTGTCAATTATTTGATGGACGAAGGTTCTTTTGAAGAAATCGGAATGCTCGTTACTCACCGTACGCACGATTTCGGAATGCAAAAAGAAATTTATCCTGGTGATGGAGTTATTACTGGTTACGGGACAATAAACGGAAGAATGGTTTATGTTTTCGCTCAGGATTTCACCGTTTTTGGAGGTGCATTATCAGAAACGCACGCAGAGAAAATTTGCAAAGTAATGGATATGGCGGTCCAAAATGGCGCCCCAATGATCGGTCTTAACGATTCTGGCGGCGCGAGAATTCAAGAAGGAGTTCGCTCACTTGGAGGGTACGCTGATATATTTTTCAGAAACGTTCAGTCAAGTGGCGTGATTCCACAAATATCTGCAATTATGGGTCCTTGCGCCGGTGGAGCGGTTTATTCGCCTGCAATGACAGATTTTACGATGATGGTCGAAGGCACAAGTTATATGTTTGTGACAGGTCCATCGGTTGTAAAAACGGTTACAAATGAAACTGTAACTGCCGAAGAATTGGGTGGAGCAAGCACGCATTCAACCAAATCGGGCGTTGCACACATCACTTCTGACAACGATATCGAGTGTCTTGAAGACATCAAAAAGTTACTTTCCTATATGCCACAGAGCAATAAAGAGACAACTGCAAAGCTTCCTTTCGCTTTTCAAGATGAAATTAGGACCAAGTTAGATACTATTATTCCTGATAATCCCAACAAGCCTTATGATATGCACGAGGTGATAAACGGAATTATCGATGAAGATAGTTTTTATGAAATTCACAAGAATTACGCAGAGAATATCATCGTTGGTTTCTGCCGCATAGGTGGTCGTAGTGTTGGTGTCGTTGCCAATCAACCGTTATATCTTGCTGGAGTTTTGGACGTAAATAGCTCCAAAAAAGCCGCGCGTTTTACACGTTTTTGCGACAGTTTCAATATTCCATTGTTAGTTTTGGTCGATGTTCCGGGATTTTTGCCGGGTACAGATCAGGAATGGAACGGAATTATCGTTCACGGTGCCAAGTTGCTGTATGCTTTGAGCGAGGCGACGGTGCCTAGAATTACCGTGATTACCCGCAAAGCCTACGGTGGTGCGTACGATGTGATGAATTCAAAACACATTGGTGCCGATATGAATTTTGCGTGGCCAAGTGCCGAAATTGCGGTTATGGGTGCAAAAGGTGCGAGTGAAATTATCTTTAAAAAGGAGATTAGTGAAGCCGAAGATCCTGCTCAAAAGCTTCTCGAAAAGGAGGCAGAATACGCAAATCTTTTCGCAAATCCATACATTGCCGCCCAGCGTGGTTTCGTGGATGAGATCATTATTCCTAGTGATACCCGACGTAAATTGATCAAGGCATTCAGTATGCTCGAAAATAAAGTGGTGGTTTTGCCAAATAGAAAGCACGGAAATATTCCGCTGTAGAATTTATATTTGAAGCTTTATCCCGCTTTCCGCTACAATCTGCAAGCACAAATTCCTTGTGCATAATGCGCCGCAAGGAGCTTCCGTTGGTCGCTCTTGTAGCACAATGCACAATGTCATTTGAGGCCTGCAGGATTTCCACTTTAATCGGGGCTAGGGCTTTCCGTATTTTAAGATATTGATTTCTAAATCCGAAAATAATTTCAACAATCAAAACCTGTTTATACAAGTAAGCAGGTTTTTTTTGGTTTATAATGTCCTGATACTCTCATTTATATTTCAATTAACACGCTAAGTTTTTTGCAGCAGCAAAGAAGGCTTAATTTTGTAAAAAGAAAAAAAAGATGTCTAAAATAATACCAATATCAATACTAGATCTTGCTGTAGTCAACGATTCTGATACTGCTTCCGATGCATTGCAACGTACAAAAGAATTGGCTCAATACGCAGACAAATTAGGATACGAACGTTTTTGGGTTGCAGAGCATCATAATATGGCACACATCGCCAGTTCAGCAACTTCGATTTTAATAGGATATTTAGCTTCAAGTACAGAAAGAATTCGGGTAGGCTCTGGTGGAATTATGTTGCCAAATCACGCCCCTTTAGTGATTGCCGAACAATTTGGAACTTTACAATTATTGCACAACGGCCGAATCGATCTTGGTTTAGGTCGTGCTCCAGGAACAGATCAATTGACCGCGCAAGCAATACGATCAGACTTCTTTGAACAAGCACAACATTTCCCACGCAACGTGCGTGAACTTCAAAGGTATTTTTCCGAATCAAATTCAACTGCCAAAGTT
>JBBSQV010000222.1:0-2579 GCA_038243675.1 Flavobacteriales bacterium | reverse complement strand
TCTTGTAGACATTAAAGATACCATCAAAGGATTTAATATGATCATTGATGGAGAACTTGACCACTTGCCAGAATCTGCTTTCAACCTTAAAGGTACCATCGAAGAAGCAATCGAAGCAGGAGAAAAAATGTTGGCAGAAGCTTAATAGCAGCCTAATTTTAAGTAAAGAAAATTATGACTTTAGAAATAATATCTCCCGAAGCAGCTTTGTTTAAAGGTGTGGTTAGTTCGGTAAAATTGCCAGGAATTGATGGGAGCTTTCAAATCCTTAACAACCACGCACCCATAGTTTCTACTCTTACAGAAGGTATTGTAGACGTGGTAATTCTCAATGTCGAGTACGTACAAGAATTGGAACCGAGCATTACAAAGGTGACGCCAACGCATTTTACTTTCGCAATCGGATCGGGAACAATCGAAATGAACAACAATAAAATCATCGTTCTAGTAGACTAAACGGTAGATTTTTTAACTATAGAAAATGCCTAGCAGTAATGTTAGGCATTTTTTTTTACTTTTATTTTGGAGCTATTTCCAGCTTTCCACTTCAATTCCTCGGCACAAAACTTTTTTTGCAATGCCACATAAGGAGCTTCCGTTGGTCGCTCTTTTGTGCCAGCAAAAAATAGTTTTCTTGCCTGCGGGATTTCCGCTGCAATCTGGGCTAGGGTTCTGCGGTGTGGTTGGAGATTAGTTTTGATTAAGGTTCTTGGAAATAATGTTTCATAAAACAAGAGCTGAATTCGCCGAAAACTCATTCACAATTTTCATTTATACCAAAAAAGTCTAATCTTTCCAATTAACTTCCAATGAGTATATCAATTCGACGAATCACGTCTAACTTTCTTTAATGGCTCACGTCAACTTGTCATTTCGACGAAGGAGACCCGAGTACAGCGAACGGGCGATGCAAATCTAAGATAATTTGGAATTTTTACGATAGTTTTCTTTCGTGTTTGGATGAGTTCTCACGAAGTTTGTCATTTCGACGAAGGAGAAATCACATAATACTTCGCAAACAATTCACACCTAATTATCAATTCAAATACTCGACAATATAGTCTTTCTGTATATTATGTTATCTATCAGGCTGACTTTTTGTCCTATTTGTATACTATATTATCTACTGTAGTTTAAAGACAGAATTATGATATCGTCAATCGAAGTAATGTAAGATGTTGTTTTAATTTTACGCTCTCTACCTCGCCACACCTTCAGGAAACTTCACTTTGTCTGGCGCCGCATTCAATATCGGCAAAGCAGCCGTCAAAATACGTGTTCTTCTTGGCGTCGTTTCTGTAGGAAGTACAGGATACGAAACCACCGCTTCCATCCACGCATAAGCGTTGGTTCTAAAATAAACTGCAGGTTCAACGGTAAGGGCTGTGTAGACATTTAAATAATTCTCTTCAAAATCTTTCCTTGCAGCTTGGCATAAAACTTCGGCAACAAAATTTAAATCGCTAGTATAAGTAATCTGAATTGCTGTTTCATTCCAAATAAATGGTGCTTGTGGGCCTGAGTAATTAAGAACCTCAGACTTTAAGACCATCGAATTTGGAAACCGAATAACACGGCCACTTAATCGGTCATTTGTAAGGTAATTTCCGCTAAACTCAAGTAAAGTTGTATCCAAGTAATTAATTTCAATAACGTCGCCTTTAAAGCCGTTCAATTCTATTCTTTCGCCTACGCGGTAAGGAGTTCTAAATATTATATACAACCACCCAATAAAAGATGAGATTGGTGTCTGCAACGCAAAACCTAAAATCAAAGACAAGAGTCCAAATGAGAATGCTGCTGTATACCAATTCTGGAAAAGAAACGAGAGCAGCATCACAAATACCAGCAAATTAATAACCAAGTGCGAGATCCTAACAAGGTTGTAGTTATGTCCAACTGATTGATTTCGAGTAACGATATATCTTTCGACCAACTTGCCGAGTAAAAGGAATATTGAGATAATTAAAAATGTTATAGATGCTTTTACTAAAAGTTGGAAATACTTTAATGGAATTTCAACTACATGAAGAGTTACAAGAAGATAAATGGTTAGAAAAATAATTGCAGCTATAAAATAAAAAGTAAGCCAATAACGCCTCTTTGCGTTGGCTTCGGGAGTATTTAGATTTACTTTCGACTTTACTTTTTCTATTATCATATTAGTATTCTTTTCGGTCTGATTCGGCGTTGCGTTGCAATCTGAAAAGTAGGTATTTTATTTTTAATGATTATTACGTAATTTTTGATTTGTTTGTTATGTTTGATTGGAAGTTTGTAATTCGAAATTTGCCTATTTTAAAAGTTGAAGTTTAAGATCTACTTGACAAAGAATAAAAAATTCTTAACCAATTCCATCCATCCATTTTCTCCCTACATTTGCGCACTATGCAACATTTCCCATCTTCTCTATCCAAGAAACTAAATAAACGTCTTGAGGACAATGCGCTCCGAAAACTCAGTTCGCAATCATCATTAATAGATTTTGCATCGAATGATTATTTAGGATTTGCGGAGTCTAAAGCAATTTTTAAACAGACCCACGAACTGCTTTTGCAAAAAGGAATTTATGCAAATGG
>JBBSQV010000221.1:0-2588 GCA_038243675.1 Flavobacteriales bacterium | reverse complement strand
TTGCTAAATTCTTCAGCGCCGATATGTTGTTTTATTTCAACTAGATTTTTCTGTTCCATCAGCAAAGCACTTTCCTTTTGTCTATTAACTCTCGTCTTTATTATGACCTCAATTAATTTATGACTTTCAGAATACATCGACATGTCAAGATTTTTCTCTTCAGCGGGATTTATGAGTATACTTTCAATAGAAGTTAAATATCCACGATAGCTGAACTCAATAATATATGCACCGGGCTTCACATTCAAAAAATAATGTCCGTTTTCATCAGAGGTGGTTGCAATGCCTGTACCTTTTAGGCTAATGTTTACAAAGTGTAACGTCTCTGTTGCCATATCATTGTCAGTTACCGTTCCAGAAATTGTGGATGGTCCTTGCGCAAATGTGGAAACAGATAAAAGGAAAACAAATAAGAAGAACAAATGTTTCATCAGAATAATTTTTAAATTTCAACAAAGTAAACGCTGATGTTTAAAGGCTTCGTTACCGCAATATTATTAGTCTGAGTTCTTATTGTTATGAGAATGTTACCATATTAAATTACGGTTAAGTCCATAATTACTACCTCTTTTATCTTTACATTTACCACTTAAAGCGATTAAATTTCAAGATGAAAAAAAGGGATATTAAGATTTTATTGGTCGATGATGATGCAGATATTATCGAGATCGTTCGGTACAATTTATTGCAAGAAGGCTATCAAATTTTTACCGCTTCAAATGGAAAAGAAGCGATTGCTGCAGCTAAAAAAGAAATTCCGCATTTGATAATAATGGATGTCATGATGCCCGTTATGGATGGTATGGAAGCTTGTGAACAAATACGATTAGTGCCCGAATTACAAAATGTTATTATAACTTTTCTAAGTGCTCGAAATGAAGATTATTCACAGTTAGCTGGATTTGAAGCTGGGGCTGATGATTATATCGCCAAGCCTATCAAACCAAAAATTTTGGTAAGTAAAGTGAAGGGACTTTTGCGACGATTAAAAGATCAAAAGGATGGAAGCGCTACACTGAATGTTGCTGGATTAGAAATCAATAGAGAAGAATACAAAGTGATCCACGACGGTAAAGAATTAGTATTGCCTCGTAAAGAATTTGAATTGCTATATCTATTGGCTTCAAAACCTGGAAAGGTCTTTAAACGCGAAGAAATTTTGGACAGTGTTTGGGGCAATGAAGTAGTGGTAGGTGGTCGAACAATTGATGTACATATCAGAAAACTACGCGAAAAGATGGGCGACGATCTTTTTACAACAATCAAAGGAGTTGGCTATAAGCTTGATGCATAATGATTAGAAAGTTGAAAAACACATACAAATTTGCAGCGATTTCTACGCTGTATATTACCTTGTTTTCCACGGCATTGTTGGGAACTCTAATGTATTTTTTCGCGATATTCTCTTGGGAAATATGTCTTTATTTTGCTTTACTAATGTCTTTATTTTCGTTTTTCTCGGTTCAGTATCGAGTAGAAAGATATATTTATTCGAAAGTAAAAAAAATCTACAGTGACGTTTCGTTATTGGAATCTTCAACTTTCAAAACTCAATCTGTAACTACTGATATGGCTTCACTTACCCAAGAAGTAAAACAGTTTGCGACCAACAAAAAGCTCGAGATAGAAACACTTAAAATTCGGGAAGAGTACCGACGTGAATTTTTAGGAAATGTTTCGCACGAATTAAAAACGCCATTATTCACGGTTCAAGGTTATTTGTCTACGCTACTTGATGGGGCGATGAATGACAAGTCTATCAGGAAAAAATATATCAGTCGAGCTGAAAAAGGAGTGGAAAGATTGATACTGATAGTCCAAGATTTGGATATGATTGCCAAGCTAGAAACGGGAAATCTGAATTTGCAGATGGAGAATTTCAATATTGTTGAAGTTATAGAAAATGCCTTTGATCTTTTGGAAATGAGCGCATCAGAAAAGGATATTATTTTGCTATTCGATAGAAAATATACTAAGCCAATAATGGTTTATGGCGATGGCGAAAAAATTCACCGTGCAGTTGTAAATTTGATTGTGAACACAATTAAATACGGCAAGCAAAATGGATCTACTGAAGTGAGTATCGAAGAGCTTACAAAAGAGAAAGTAATTATAAGAATTAGCGATAATGGAGAAGGTGTTTCATCTGAAAATATCAACCGACTTTTTGAACGTTTTTACAGAGTTGACAAAAGCGGATCGCGTGATGTTGGCGGTAGTGGTCTTGGACTTTCTATCGTAAAACATATTATTGAAGGTCACGGTGAGAAAATCTACATCGAAAGTCTTCTTGGTAAAGGTTCAGAATTCTCATTCACCCTCAAAAAGGCGAAATAAGTTTTCCCAATTTTGTTCTTCTTTTATTTCTGGCAGTCCTATAAAATTCTCCGCTTCTTGTAAATGTGCGATGCTGAAGCTGTCTTGTTTCGTAAAAAATAGTCTGCCTTGTTTAAATAATCTTTTGGCGAGATATTCTTGTTCGTACTGTCCCGGAGTAGGAATTAGTACCGCTTTTTTCTGAAGTTTTGCAAGATCCATAATTGTAGTGTAGCCTGAACGGCAAATAAGCATTTCGCTTTCATTCATTT
>JBBSQV010000220.1:0-2683 GCA_038243675.1 Flavobacteriales bacterium | reverse complement strand
GCCAGCTTTATCAAATTCATTGACACCATCAGCATATTCTGTACTTGACAGAGAAACCTGCTGAACCATTGCGTAATTTACAATATTTATCACCACCTCAGCGTTATTTTGTACGTTGAGCAAAGTATGTTTAACTGTATTGTCACGCACACGTCTTGCTGGCGAAAAAACTAAAATTGGGGGATTTGAACTAAAGACATTAAAAAAACTGAAAGGCGAAAGATTTGGATTTCCACCTTCGTCCAAAGTGCTCGCAAAAGCAATCGGTCGTGGTGCAACCGCTGTCTGCAAATATCCTTGCAATTCTAGTGGCGTAACTTCTTTAGGCTCGAAACTTATCATTTGATTTTGACTTTGAGCAAAAATACTAAAATCATTTGGTTTCAGTCTTGCACAATTCGATGATAGTGAAAGTATTTCTCAACAACTGAAACATCAAAATCACATTCGAATGTGTACATTTATAACTCTAAAAAACATCTATGCAGTTCGCCGAAAAAAATAATACTCTCCGCTGGATTATTATCGCATTTTCTTTCTTTATTACAGCCTTGATTCTCTGGAATACCTATATATTTTTCCAAATTTTTAAAAATGACGAACGTACCAAAATGGAATTTTGGGCAGAGGCTCAAAGAACTCTTTTGCAGGCAGACGAATTTACAGATTTGGAGCTCCCGCTAAAGATAATTAGTCATAATACCACGCTGCCAATATTATTGACAAACGAAAAAGACAGCATCATTAACGGAGTTAATATTGATGAGAAAATATTAAAAGATCAGAAGCTTTCGCAAAATTTACTCGAGACACTTCGAAAAGAAAACGAACCAATAGCGTACGAATACGTTCCTGGAAGTTTTCAATATTTATACTACGGAAATTCTTCATTACTCAATCAGCTAAAATATTATCCAATTGCTCTACTACTGATAATTGTGCTATTCGCGGCTTTGGTTTACAATTTCTACACTAGCAACAGAATGTCTGCGCAAAACAAACTTTGGGCGGGAATGGCAAAGGAAACGGCGCATCAGATTGGCACACCATTGTCATCACTTCTTGGCTGGATTGAAATTATGAAAGCCGATGATATAGACGAGACAATTGTTTCTGAAATAGAAATTGACATCAACAGACTTCAAACAATTGCCGATCGTTTTTCAAAAATTGGCTCAGCGCCAGTTTTGGAAAGAATTGATGTGGTAAATGAAACTCAAAAATCTTTTGAATATTTAACGTCGAGATTTTCAAAGCAGGTAATTTTCACTTTTCAAGGTGTGCCTTCTCCAGTAAAGATCGATTTAAATGCAGCACTTCACAGCTGGACAATAGAAAATCTTGTAAAGAATGCCATCGATGCTATGAAAGGTCGAGGTTCCATTTCGGTTCTGATGGAAGAGGACGCAAAGTATGTAAAAATTCTCGTGAGCGATACCGGAAAAGGAATTCCGAAGAATCAGTTTAGAAATATTTTCGAACCTGGTTTTACCACCAAAAGAAGAGGTTGGGGATTAGGACTTTCCCTTACCAAACGAATCGTTGAAGAATATCACAAAGGCCGAATCAAAGTGTTGAAATCAGAAATTGGGAAAGGAACAACAATTCAGATAAGTTTCAAGAAAATTGTATAAAAAAAACCCTGCAACTATTTATTAAATACTGCAGGGTTTGTGTAACTTATTGTTCTTCAGTTTACATATTCGAAGCGATCTTAGCTGCAATCGCTTTAAATTCGTCTGCTTCAAGTTTTACTTTCTTTTCAAATCGCATATTGTCCATCTCGTTCAGCGGAATCAAATGCACATGCACGTGAGGAACTTCAAGACCTACAACCGCCATTCCTACTCGCTTGCACTCAATAGATTTTTCTAAAGCAATAGCGACTTTACGAGAAAACTGCATCAACTCAAGATATAGATCTTCTTCCATATCAAAAATCTTATCAATCTCCTGCTTCGGAATGCATAATGTATGTCCTTTTGCATTTGGATTTACATCCAAAAATGCTAAGAACTTATCAGTTTCTGCCACTTTATAAGCTGGAATTTCGCCTTTGATTATATTGGTAAACACAGATGCCATAATAAGAAAATTTTTATTTATGATTGTAAATTTAGTCTCTTGTAATTTCCACGATTTCGAATTTCAAAATTCCGTTCGGAACCGTAATTTCAGCAATATCGCCAACAGATTTCCCCAATAAACCTTTTCCAATTGGAGAAGTTACAGAGATTTTTCCTGTTTTTAGATCGGCTTCACTTTCTGCCACAAGAGTATATTTCATCTCCATTTTGTTGGCTTGATTTCTAATTTTCACATTAGACAAAACCAATACTTTTGATGTGTCAAGTTGAGACTCATCAATAAGACGTGCGTTTGCATTAACTTCTTCAAGTTTAGAAATCTTCATTTCCAATAATCCTTGCGCTTCCTTTGCTGCATCATATTCGGCATTCTCAGAAAGATCGCCTTTATCGCGTGCATCTGCAATGTCTTGTGACGCTTTTGGACGCATCACGCTTTTTAAGTGATCTAACTCCTCACGAAGTTTTTTCAGACCCTCTACGGTATAATAAGATATCGTACTCATAAATTTATTATTTATATAAAATAGAAAAAAATCCCATTTTCGAGGGGATTTCTTAGTTGCAAAGGTATACTTTCTTTTTAACTTTGCCGT
>JBBSQV010000219.1:0-2754 GCA_038243675.1 Flavobacteriales bacterium | reverse complement strand
GTACATCTCTTAAATAAAGCTTCTAAAAATTGTTCGTCTTAATAGTATTTCTACCAGCAATAATGCGAATGCCGCTATTGCGAATGGTCTGAAAAGTTCTTTATAATTATAAAATTTAAGCTCTTCCACTTTTGAAGTTTCAAGACTATTAATCTCTTCGTAAATCTGCTTCAAGCTATTTTTGCTCGTTGCTCTATAATATTTCCCGTCTGTTTTCTTCGCAATACTTTTCATCAAAGGCTCGTCAATTTCTACAGGCATCATTCGGAAAATAAACTGACCATTTGGAGCATAAGCATAAGGCGATTCTGCCATTCCCGTCGTTCCTATTCCAATTGTATAAACTTTAATTCCGTATTCGGCAGCAATATCCGCCGCAGTTTCTGGCTCGATAAATCCAGCGTTATTCACACCGTCAGTCATCAAAACCACGACTTTGCTTTTAGCTTTGCTATCCTTTAATCTGTTTACAGCTGTGGCAAGTCCCATTCCGATTGCCGTTCCATCTTGCAATCTATTATCGTATTCTATGCTTTTGATGGCATTAATCACAAGTGCTTTGTCGCTTGTCACAGGAGTTTTCGTATATGCTTCGGCAGCGTATAAAACGAGTCCGATACGGTCATTCTGTCTTTCCTTTACAAATTGCTCTGCAACCTCTTTCAAGGCCTCAAGTCTGTTTGGTTTTAAATCTCTGGCCAACATACTTCCAGAAACGTCTGTTGCAATTACAATATCAATCCCGTTACTACTGCTTGATTTGCTACTAACATCTGTAGATCTTGGTCTTGCCATTGCGACAATGATTAGCGCTATAGCTAGAAATCTTAAGACTATCAAAAATGGATAAATCTTTACAGCAAAGGATTCCGAATTCTTGAAACCCGCAACTGAGCTCATTCTAAGGGTTGCGGTCTGTCTTTTTCTGTTGTTATAATACCATATTGCTGCAATCGGTAGAAGTAACAATAACCAGAAAAATTCGGGATTTAAAAATTCTATGTTTTCTGAAATCATTTCGCAGTCTTTTTAAGTTCAACAGAATTTAGAATTTTCTCCGAAATCTCCTTCGCATATTTATCTTCGTCGTCGTGTGTAATTATTACTTGCTGAAGTCCGTTATCCTGTCCAAAAAGCAAAATTTCATAATATTGTTTTGTACTGCTATTGCCCATATAGAAAGTTCCGAAAGCTTTAACTCCCACAATTCCTTGTTTAGTATCAAAGGATTCTTGCTTTACAAGCATATTCTGAACTCCCTGTTTTTCTAATAAATCAACCAAGCCGTTCACAGCTTCATTTAGATCGACTTTTGTTTCTTCTTTAAATCTTTTTGTGGCAACATTTACATAAAAACCATCACCGATTGTACCATCAGAAAACGACTGAAAATCTTGCAACATTGCTACAGATTCTTTCGGCACTGTTGGATCATCTTTCATTCTGAGCAACACTTTTGGAGTTTCTATCAAAACGCCAGGATTTCCGTATTCGCTGTTAACCCAAGTGCGCTCCAGCAAAATCTTATTTGGATTTCTAAGTACAGTATCTTTTACATTTTCAAAACCTGTTGTTGCAATAAAAAACGCCAGTACAACTACGAGTATTCCAACAATACTTCCAATTGCCCACTTAATTTGTGAAGCTCTTTTTTTCTTTTCGGCAATTTCTGCGCTATTATCGACCTCAACTAATTCTTCCTCTTCGACTTCTTCTGGAATCGATTTGTCTAGTGTTACAATGGTTGTAGAAATCTTTTTTCGATCTTCGGCAATTTCATAATCAAGCGGTTTTGATTTGGCAAATTTTACTAAATCTGCTTGCATCAATACACCTTCAAGATTCTGAACAGTTTCTGGACTGATATTAATATGTTTTCGAACAGCCGCAGAGCGAAGACCCGCGATTAGTTCAGATGTAGTACTTTCCATTGCTGGAATTTTAATCGCTTCTTCAATGTAAATTCGAGCAATATCGGTCAACTCACTATAATATGATTTCACTTGACCTTTCTGCCAAAGTTCTTTCTTTTCTAATTGTTCAAGAAGTGTCGTTGCTTTTTCGATTGGAGTTTTATAAATAATCTCTTCTGCAACAATGTGTTTTTTGTTTTTATAGAAATACCAAACTGCAGCAACAATGGCTGCAATTAGTAGTACAACCAACAAAAATTTCCACCAGATAGATGATTCTTGTTCGCTCTTGTCAATGTCCTTGATTTCGAACATCTTCTGCTTTAGCGTATCAACTTCAACATTGAAAATTTCTATCGAAATACTATCCGACATAAATCCCTTCTTATTAATCATTAAAGGAAGTTGCGGAATGGTATAGCGGCCAGAATCAAATTGAGTGATTCCGTATCTCTTTACAAACTCATATTTCGAATCCGTTTTTACAGTATCAATCTCGTAAGATCTAATTACTTCAAGCGCTCCGAATCTATTTGAACTTGGGAAAATGATTTTCGCATCAGCGTCGGCAGTAACTTTTAGAGTTAGGTTAAACTGTGCACCAATCTTATTTTTGAGTGTATCAACAGATGTAGCCACAGGTTTTGTTTGCGCAAAAGCTGTAATCTGCAGTAAAAAAAAGAATATTAAAAATTTAATCTTTGTCATTTTATAAAAAGTCAAACACATTAGCCTCTAGATTTAAAATAAGCCAATAACTTCGTTACATAGCTTTGATCTACACGTGTGCTCACAGTTCCTGCGCCATTGCGCGTAAAGGTTTCTTGAAAAGTTTTCACTT
>JBBSQV010000218.1:0-2813 GCA_038243675.1 Flavobacteriales bacterium | reverse complement strand
TTTGCTGTGTATTCTATTTGAGCTGTTTGCATATCTTTTACTGTTTCGTTACCGCATCCTTTTGCCAAGAAAAACACCATTGCTATTGCTGCTATTATTTTCATCTAAATCGTTTTTTTAATTTTTTGTAGATACTAACTTAACATTTTTTGCGCTTTTAAAATCCCTTTTACTAATAAATCTACTTCTTCTTTTGTGTTATAAAATGAAAAAGAGGCTCTGACAGTTCCTGGGATATCGCAAAAGTTCATAATTGGTTGCGCGCAATGATGACCTGTACGAACGGCTATTCCGCTATTGTCAAGAATTGTACCGATATCGTAAGGATGCAGATTTCCAATGTTGAACGATATAACTGAAACTTTATCTTTGGCCGTTCCCCAGATTTTTAATTCTGGAATTTTAAGCAATTCGGCAGTAGCGTATTTAAGAATTTCTTCTTCTTGCTCTGCAATAGCATCCATTCCGATGGAGTTTAGGTAATCTACCGCTGCTCCAAATCCAATTACTCCAGCAATGTTGGGTGTTCCTGCTTCAAATCTATAGGGTAGATCTGCGTATGTCGTTTTCTCGAAAGTCACTTCTTTAATCATCTCACCTCCACCTTGAAAAGGAATTAGCTTATTAAGCCATTCTTCTTTTCCGAATAAAACTCCTGTACCTGTTGGTCCACAAATTTTATGTGCAGAGAAAGTGTAAAAATCACAATCTAATTCTTGCATATCTGGCTTGATGTGCGCCACTGACTGCGCTCCATCTATTAAGACAGCCGCACCTACTTTGTGCGCTTCGGCAATCATGTATCGAATAGGATTAATTGTTCCTAAAGCGTTTGAAACGTGGTTTACCGCAACAATTTTGGTGTTTGGATTTAGAAGCAAATTAAATTCCGACATTATTAGCTCTCCGTCAAGATTCATAGGAATGACTTTTAACGTTGCTCCTGTGCGCTCGCAAAGCATTTGCCACGGCACAATATTACTGTGATGTTCTAATGCCGAGATCAGAATTTCGTCACCTGATTTTAGCATATTTGCAAAACCGTTCGCGACGATGTTGATACTATGAGTTGTTCCCGAAGTAAGAATTACCTCATAAGATTCTTTGGCATTGATGTGTCGTTGAATTTTGGCTCGGCCCTCTTCAAATCCATCTGTCGCCAGCTGACTTAAAGTGTGCACTCCTCGGTGAACATTGGCATTTAGCTCTTTGTAATAATTTGCAACTGCATCGATTACCTGTTGTGGTTTTTGAGAGGTTGCGCCATTGTCAAGATATACTAATTGTTTGCCATTTACCTTTTGAGAAAGTATTGGAAAGTCTTTACGAATTGCTTCTACATTAAATCTCATTATCTTTTTTTTTAGCCCCGATAGAAGTGGAAATCCTTTATATAAAAGTTGCCTTTTGCAACTTTTATATAAAGATTGGAGCGGACAACGGGAAAAAGCTCCAAAAAATTATTCTGATATTAAAGATCAAATCCCAATTTAACGCTAAGTTTTTTGGCAATTAATCTGGTAATTCTAGCCTTCAATTCTGGAATTTTAATGCTCTCAATTACGTCATTAGAAAACGCGTACATCAATAAAGCTTTCGCCTCTTTTTCAGGAATACCGCGTGAACGCATATAAAACATCGCATCTTCATCTAGCTGACCAATTGTGCAACCGTGTGAACATTTAACGTCATCTGCAAAAATTTCAAGCTGTGGTTTTGCATTGATTGTAGCTTTATCACTCAACAGAATATTATTGCTTTTCTGAAACGCATTCGTCTTTTGAGCTTCTCTTTCAACGTAAATTTTTCCGTTGAACACACCAATTGATCTATCGCTGAAAATCCCTTTATAATCTTGATGACTTTCGCAATTTGGCGAAGCGTGATGCACTAAAGTGTAGTGATCTACGTGCTGTTGTTCGCCAATAATTGTGATGCCGTTCAGCCTACTGACGATGCGCTCGCCGTGGTGATAAAAGTTCAGATTGTTGCGAGTTAGGTTGCCACCAAAAGAATATGTGTGTACAGAAACCTCGCTTTGAAATTGCTGTGAAACAAAGGTGTTATCGATCAAATTCGCTTGATCATTATCGTTTTGAATTTTGTAATAATCCACTACCGAATCTTTTTCAGCAAAAATTTCGGTTACAACATTCGTGAAAACGGTATGATTATTTAAACTCTGATGACGCTCAATAATTTGAACGTGTGAATTTTTTCCAACAATAACCAAGTTGCGAGGCTGCACCATCAAAGCATTCTCTGCCGAAGCAGTTGAGAAATACGTGATTTCGATTGGCTTCTCTACAACCTTATTTTTGGGGATATTGATGTAAGCACCTTCTACAGAAAATGCAGTATTTAGAGTTGTAAGGCTGTCATCTTTGCTTGCTGCAGTATTAAAATACTCCTGTACAACAGGAATGTACTTCGCTTTTGTCATTGCCGAAGACATCAAGCAAACATCCACACCTTCGTGAGTTGTTGATGACAAAAATGAATTGAAAATTCCGTCTACAAAAACCACTTTGTAAGTGTCAATTTCTTGAAGAAAATACTTCTTAAGGTCTTCGTTATTGATATTATTATTGCCTTTTGCAAAAACAGAAAAATCGGTTTTAAGCAAAGAATTTAGCGAGGTATATTTCCAAGCTTCATCTTTTTTTGTAGGGAATCCTTTTTCTTCGAAGTTTTTGAGCGCTGCAGTCCTGATATCGTGAAGTTCAGTATCTACATTTACGCGTTCTTCAAAGGCAATATGAGATGATATTAATTTTTCTTTTAATTCCATTTTGTATAATTCTTAAAGTTGC
>JBBSQV010000217.1:0-2851 GCA_038243675.1 Flavobacteriales bacterium | reverse complement strand
ATTAATAAAATATATAGGTGGTAACTTTACATTGTCAAATCAAAATCATACCACTATGGCCGGCGCAAACAAAAACCAATTCGAAAACTTACCAATAACTGAAACTCCAATTAAACTAGATGAAAATCAGATAATTGCTCTCTATATGGAGGAATTTATGGAAAATGGTGAACCCAAAAATGTTTACAGTTTCTGTAAAAAAATTGGACTTAGTGACACCGATTTCTATATGCATTTTGGATCTTTGCAAAATCTTAAACAAGACATTTGGATTAAGTTTTTTGAAAATGCAGTTTTAACAATTTCACAAGAACAAGTGTATGCGACATACACACCAAAAAACAAACTCCTCACCTTATACTACACTTTATTTGAAATTTTAACTTTAAATAGATCGTATGTTTTGGCTACTCTAAAGGAAAATAATGAAGGAATGAAGAATTTGAATCAGCTTAAAAAGATGCGCCATTTCTTCAAAGACTTCGTAAATAATATTATTCAGTCAGATAATCCAAACAACTCAAAATTCAAAAATGCGACAGAGCCAATCTATAGCGAAGGTTCTTGGGTTCAGTTTATGTTTATTCTAAAATTCTGGTTGGAAGATGATTCACGAGGATTTGAAAAAACAGACATCATTATTGAAAAATCTGTAAATACAGTTGTTGATTTATTGGATACAAAACCATTAGACAATATTATCGATCTTGGAAAATTTCTTTGGAAAGAACGAAAAATGTAAACTAGATTATTTTACAAAAAACACTTAATGAAAACATTAGATAAAATTCCTACTACAAAGATTGAGCGGGCTGGGCAACTGGTAAAAACTGGTCTTAAAATCGGCGGAAATTATATTTCATATTATGGCGAAAAGATGGTTAACCCTTCTTTAAACCGCGATAAACTGAATGAAAATAATGCTGAAGATATTTACGACGGATTGAAAAATCTAAAGGGTAGTGCTCTTAAGGTTGCCCAGATGTTGAGTATGGACAAAAGCATTATGCCACGACAGTATGTTGAGAAATTCTCTCTGTCACAGTTTTCTGTTCCGCCTTTGTCCGCACCACTTGTGAGAAGAACTTTTAAAAAATATCTTGGGAAATTTCCAGAAGAAATTTATGACGAATTTAGTCCTGACTCAATCAACGCTGCGAGTATCGGGCAGGTACATCAGGCAATGAAAGATGGGAAGAAACTTGCTGTAAAAATTCAATATCCTGGAGTGGCCGAAAGCATCAGCTCAGATCTTGCTTTGGTAAAACCAATCGCAATTAAAATGTTTAACCTTCAAGGAAAAGATTCTGAAAAGTATTTTCAGGAAGTAGAAAGTAAACTCTTAGAAGAAACAGATTACGAATTAGAGCTTCGTCAGAGTATGGAGATTGCAAGCGCTTGCGAACATATTCCAAATCTTCGTTTTCCAAAATACTATCCAAAATTATCATCGCCAAAAACCTTGACAATGGATTGGATTGAGGGATTGCACTTATCTGAATTTGCTGCAGCCAATACCGATACTATTCTAGGCGATAAAATTGGTCAAGCTCTGTGGGATTTTTATATGTATCAAATCCACGTTCTTAAACAAGTGCACGCAGATCCACATCCTGGGAATTTCTTAATTGACAAAGCTGGTCAGTTGATCGCTATTGATTTTGGTTGTATCAAAGTTGTTCCAGAAGATTTCTATATTCCATATTTTGAACTTGCCAACCCAGATGTAATCAATAATCCTGAAAGATTTACTGAAAAATTATACGAGTTGGAAATCTTACGTTTAGATGATAGCCCAGTAGAAATAGTGTATTTTAAAAATCTATTCCATCAAATGCTTTCTTTATTTACAAAACCTTTTCATACTGAAAATTTTGACTTTTCGGATGAAGCTTTTTTTGCGAGCAGTGCCGAAATGGGTGAAGAATTTGCAAAGGACACTCAACTGCGTAAGATGAATGGCAACCGTGGTTCAAGACACTTTTTGTATATTAACAGAACATTTTTCGGACTATATAATTTGCTCCACGATTTAAAAGCTAGAATATCTACAAATGATTTTAAAAATTTGATCAAATAGATTTTAAAAATAATAAGTACATTTCATAAGAGCGAAATTGCAAATGCATTTCGCTCTTTTTTATTAAAATCGTACCTTTGTATTCTTTCAATAATCATAAAGATTTAAAAAAAACTCCTCCTACAAATGTTAACTATTAGCGATCTCTCGTTTTCTTACGAGACAGAAAAAGTTTTGTCCGATATCAATTTCAGCATTAAGCAAGGTGAAAATATTTCACTAATTGGCGAGAGTGGCTGTGGCAAAAGCACTTTGCTCAAGTTGATTTATGGCTTGTACAATCTAGATTCTGGGGAAATAATTTACGATGGAAAGAAACTTTTAGGCCCTAAATATAATTTGGTTCCAGGACACGATGAAATTAAATATCTAGCACAGGACTTTGATTTGATGCCATATACAACCGTCGCTGAAAATGTTGGGAAATTTATTTCGAATGTTGATAGAGAATTTAAAAATCAGCGAGTTCAAGATTTATTAGCTATGGTCGAAATGACTGACTATGCGGATAAGCAAGCTAAATATCTGAGTGGTGGCGAGCAACAACGCGTCGCACTTGCGAGAGTACTTGCCGTTGAGCCGAAGCTTTTGCTTCTCGACGAACCTTTTAGTAATATTGATAGTTTCAGGAAAGGAGCTTTGAGGCGAAATCTTTTCGCTTATCTAAAGTCTAAAAACATCAGCTGCATTGTTGCAACCCACGATAGCACGGACTCTTTGTCATTTTCTGACACAACAATAGCTTTGAGAAAAGGTAAAGTTGAGGATTTT
>JBBSQV010000216.1:0-2855 GCA_038243675.1 Flavobacteriales bacterium | reverse complement strand
TCAGCGATTTTTTTGATTGCCATAACTTCATCGTTGTAATATCCATACAAAGCCCAAAGCGCGGATTTTTCTTTCGCAGTTTTTGCTAGTTGTAAGGTTTGATTCCATTCCAAATCATCTTGCGGATGAAAATTAAACAAGGCTGTCTTTCGCATTTTGACATTTTCATCAAAAATAATACTGAAGAGATAATTTGATTTAGAATATTCCTGATTCCTGTAATGCAAGCCCGCCACATATCCCATTGCTCGGTAATACAAATTATTTTTAGGTACAGTAGAAGAAGTTTGGTCGAAGAAACTTTGACTTTCAGAAAGATTTCGGCTGTAGAATAATCCTTTCATATATTGAAACCAATACCTGTTTTTTAAGTACGTATCATTTTCATTTTGATACATTTTTTTAAGATTCGCCATCAATTTGGCGTCATCAAGTACCGCATATTGTATTGGCTCGTACGACCAAGGATTACTAGTCACAGCAACTTCTTCGATATCTTTGGCAATAGCCAAAAATTCAATAAACGATTTGACTTTTGGATTCTGAATATCAAACTTTGTTTTCAAACGTTTTATTTCTGATGTGTTTTTTCCTGATTTATAATATGATTTCAGATTCATCACATCTACATAGCTACTGTCAAGCAGAAAATATTTAATTTCAGCGTCAGACATTTTGTTGCCTAGAAAACCTTTCCAATCAGCAACAATATCATCGTTGTATCTCGAAATAAAATCACTTTCGGTTCCATCATAAAAAATATCACCAGAAAGAAATAGTGGTGCGTAAGATTCCTCTACGAAAGCTTCGGGCGCAAAATTAGAATCAAAAAACCAATCCCAATCGCCACCACCGCAAGCATAAATAGTTCCGTAGACCAATAATGTTGCGCTACTAAAAAGAAGAACTAATCTCTTTATAAATGGATTTTTCATATTGTTTTATATTATTTTCATTCAAATCAAAAAAGATTATTTCAGAAGAAGATTGTTTCAGGTTCTTCTTCAAATCTGAAGCCATATCTGATAATTCTTTCGAACTTACTTTTTCGATTTTTAATAAATCGTTCTTATTCAGAAGACTTCCTTTGAGGTAATGACTTCTCTTGATTCTAAAAATATTCTCTGAAACCTTTTCGAAATCATTCGAAATTACATCATCTTGAGTGATTTTGGCGCTAAGCCCAACAACTTTATTTGTCCGAATTTGAACTGCCCACGAGAAAATTGGTAGAGCCACTTTTAGCAGAAGCGGATACTCTGCAAGTTTGGATAAATATTGTTCCGCAATCTTTCGATCATAAATAGAATTCGAATTGTCAGCAGCAATTTTTCCCATATTGTAATACATCAAAACTCCATAATCTACAGCAGGTATTCCGGTTGTCTTAGAATATTTTATCTGATGAAGTCGAATCGTCGCCGATAAAGTATCAGTAGTTTTCGACTTTAGAATTTCCATAAACATCATAAAGTTATCCTTGCTCGCCAATGTCCAATCACAGTCTATCTGCACTTCTGAAGTCTCAATATTGTTTTTTTTATTAATCTGCGAAATGTAGTCCAGCATCTTATCAGCAAGCTTTTCGAGGTCTTCTTTGTCGTTAACCATTACTTCATTTTTGATATAAATCACAGGAATAATCTTGAAACTGTTGGGCGAATCTTTGAAAGTTATAGGACTTTCAGGAATTGCTTCAGCGCTGCCTTTCGGCAAAATAAGATCAAAATAACGCAAGTAGACTTTTGCTGAATCAGTATCTTTTAAGATATTACGTTCGCTTTCACTTAAGGAAAAGACCGTTCGCCAATAGTAGAAAGAAACTTCTGGTAAAGGTTTCTTTGCGCAAGCAGAAAATGCTATAATTACGATAATTATTAGGGTGAACCTCTGTAATATTTTTGACATTTTTAATGATCGAATTATGCGGACAAGTCGAATTTGATTGCCAAAATTATTAAAGATTAATTTATGAATAACATTAATAATAATCGTTATTTTGTACTTTAAATCAAAACGTCAATGTTCAGACACATTTTCACTTTACTTTTTATTACAGTACTTCTTAGCAGTTGCGCAAAAAGAGCTAGAATATCTGGCGGTCTTAAAGATACAATCGCTCCGGTAATGAAACAAAGTTATCCTCCAAATTACACTACAAACTTTGAAGGAAATGAAATTAAAATCGTTTTTGACGAATATATAAAACTTAAAAATCTCAACAAACAGCTGATTGTCTCGCCACCGATGCAGCGACAGCCGATTATCACACCCACTACTGCGAGCAAAACACTTACAATCAAAATTCTTGACACTTTAAAGCCAAATACTACTTACAGTTTTAATTTCGGAAAAAGCATCGAAGATAATAATGAAGGCAATCCGTATCAGCAGTTTAAATACGTTTTTTCGACTGGAAGTATTATCGATTCCTTGAAATTGCGAGGTAGAGTTGTGGACGCTTACAATAAAGATGTTGAATCGTTTGTATCTGTAATGCTCTATGAATATGATGAGAATTATACCGATTCATTGATTTATAAAGAACGCCCTAGATATATTACCAACACCTTGGACAGCATTAAAATATTTGAAATTGAAAATATAAAACCGGGAAAATATAAGCTGATTGCTTTAAAAGACAAGAGCTCGAATAATAAATACGATCCAAAAGCTGATAAAATTGGATTTTCATCCCAAATAATTACGATCCCTTCTGACAGCATTTTTACTATCAAATTATTTAAGGAAACCCTTGCATTAAAAGCAAATAAACCGTCTCAAGCTACGGGATCAAAGATCACTTTGGGCTATGAAGGCAAGTTTGGTAAAACAGAAGTACTAACATTTGACGG
>JBBSQV010000215.1:0-2883 GCA_038243675.1 Flavobacteriales bacterium | reverse complement strand
TTGATGGAGAGACATTCGAATTGAAAAAATTTGAATCTTCTATCTAATATCTGACAATCGCAATTGAACCGTCACTTCGCCTTTATACTCATTTTCATCAATACAAAACGCAGCTTCAAAAGGTTTTCTGTTTTTGATATTAGAAAGTTTCGAACCTAAATTGAAGCCTATTACTCCTATTCCTTCTGAACCGCTTTGTTTAACAAACGCTTTTAAATGCTCAGAATCAGCACCAATAGTTTTAGCATAACCTGTATCAAATAAATTTGAAGCACAGAAAATTGGATTCATATTATCTGGGCCAAATGGTTCAAACTGTTTCAAAATTCGCAAAAACTTTGGCGTAATGTCTCTAAAACTTATTTCGCAATCGATTGCAATTTCTTGAATTAGCCAGTCGGGATTAATTGTGTTTTTCACTTCTGCCTCAAAAGCATTTTTAAAATCATCAAATTTATGTTCTTGCATTGTCATTCCCGCTGCATACATGTGACCTCCAAATTGTTCCAAATGTTCAGCGCAAGCTTCCAGCGCATTATAAACATCAAAATGTTTTACAGAACGAGCAGATGCTGCCAACTTATCGCCGCTTTTCGTAAAAACAATCGTTGGTCTATAATATTTTTCGGTTAATCGTGAAGCAACAATTCCGATAACACCTTTGTGCCAATTTTCTTGATAGACAACCGTTGAAAAACGCTCTTGCTCCTTGTTATTCTTTATTTGATCAAGTGCTTCGATTGTAATTTCTTTGTCAAGGCTTTTTCGTTCGGTATTGTATTTTTCTATTTCGGCAGCAAAAAGTTGTGCTTGGTCAAAATCATATTCACTCAAAAGTTCCACAGCGTGAATTCCGTGTTTTATCCTCCCTGCAGCATTTATTCGCGGCGCAATTACAAAAACAACATCGGTAATGGTGAGAACATTCTTTTTTATACTTCCCATCAAAGCTTTAATTCCAGGTCTCGGATTTGAATTGATAACTTCCAATCCGAATTTGGCAAGTATTCGATTCTCTCCTGTTATCGGTACAATATCTGCAGCTATAGCCGTGGCGACAAGGTCAAGGTAAGGCATCAAATCTTCAATAGTTTGTCCTCTATTTCGCGCAAGCGCCTGAACTAATTTAAAGCCTACTCCGCAACCACAAAGTTCATCGTAAGGATACTCGCAATCGTCCCTTTTGGGATCTAAAACTGCAATTGCCTTTGGAAGAATTGGTCCCGGTCTGTGATGGTCACAGATTATAAAGTCAATGTTTTTATTGGTCGCATAGTCGATGTGGTCACAAGATTTGATACCACAATCTAGTGCTATAATTAGACTGATATTATTGTCGTCTGCATAATCGATTCCTTTATACGAAATTCCATACCCTTCATCATATCTGTCTGGAATATAAGTAGCGACATTCGGGTAGAAACTTTTGATATATGAAGCAACTAAAGCGACCGAAGTAGTGCCGTCGACATCATAATCACCAAAAACCATAATATTTTCGTTTTTCGCAATCGCTTTTTCTATTCGGATAACTGCTTTGTGCATATCCTTCATCAAATACGGATCGTGCAAATCTGCAAGGCTAGGTCTAAAGAAAGTCCGTGCTTCATCAAGTGTGGTAATTCCACGTTGCACCAATAATTGAGCAATCACGGTTTCTACTCCAAGATCTTTTGCAAGATTGTGAATTATTTGACTATCTGATTCGGATGATTTTTTCCAACGCATCTGCATATTAGAAGATTTAATTTAAAGGATTTTCAATCTTTAATAATAACTGCAAGGTACAGAAAATGCTGAAGTGATTGCCAAATATATTCTTGTAGGTAGTATGCGAATAGTATTAAAAGCAACAAAATATAGCTACTAATGAATTAATTTTCCGAATCTTTATCTTCAGATTTGGACAGTTCTTTTTTGGAAGGTTTCCCTCCTACCGTAACTACAATTTCGCCTTTTGCAGGTTTTGCTTCATAATGCGCTATAACCTCATCAACAGTTCCTCTGAAGTTTTCTTCGTGTAGTTTTGAAAGTTCACGGGAAACGCAAATTTGTCTATCAGCGCCAAAATAAGTTTTGAATTCAGCAAGAGTTTTCATCAATTTATGTGGGGAAACATAAATAATCATTGTACGAGATTCTTCGGCAAGCGCTAAAAATCTAGTTTGTCTGCCTTTCTTTTCTGGCAGGAAACCTTCAAATATAAAACGATCATTTGGCAGACCGCTATTTACTAAAGCAGGCACAAAAGCTGTGGCTCCAGGAAGACATTCGATTGGAATATCATTTTCGATACAAGCACGGCTGATCAGATATCCAGGATCTGAAATTGCAGGTGTTCCCGCATCAGATATAAGAGCAATTGTTTCGCCGGCTTTTAATCTTGCAATAATGTTTTCGACAGTTTTATGTTCATTATGCATATGATGACTGTGCATATGAGTGCCAATCTGATAATGCTTGAGCAGTTTTCCACTTGTACGCGTATCTTCTGCCAAAATTAAATCTGCCTCTTGAAGAATCCTGATTGCTCGAAAGGTCATATCTTCAAGGTTGCCAATAGGTGTAGGAACAATATATAATTTTGACATAAAAATAAGAATATTTAAAAAAACTGCTCAGGCAATTCAGTTGTATTGTTTAAGAGAATTTTTTAGCAATTACTTCCATAAAACGCTCTTCATAATCTTCTTTTCCTTCCCAGTTGCGATAGTCAGGTTTTACCATTTGCTCGATAAATTCTTGCGCCTCTTCCATTGTATTGAAAGTCATCATTTGCGACAAAACTCTGTTGTAATCTTCGTTGCTATTGGCAAAAAGATGTTTTACAAAAGCGATTCGATCATTAAGACCAACAATAATTCCTTTGGAAAGCTTGTCATT
>JBBSQV010000214.1:0-3040 GCA_038243675.1 Flavobacteriales bacterium | reverse complement strand
TTCAACGTCAACAAGCTTTTCCAATGCGTCAACGAGCTCTTCCATTGACATCGCTTCATAATCCTCCATCGGAATATTATGGCGATCTTTCAAAGTTTCATCTTCGCTTTCTTCAGCATTAGAATTTTCGATATCAATAATAGCTTGCTGTTGTTTGTCAACATTTAAGCGACTTTCATCGTTTAATTCTGTCCCATCAATCGCGACAATTTCATCTTGTTCTTGAGGATGTGTAGTTTCTGTTTCCACAGCAGTATCTACAGTACTTACTTGTCCGTCTGTCAATTCTTCGTTTTCTGACAGGTTATCATTCTTTTGGTCTAACATTGCAAAAAATGTTTAAGTTCATATATATTGAAAGCGAAAGATAGTAAAGGCGTGGTTTAATTCAAAGCAAATCAAGTGTAAAACCACCTTTTTATAGCATCATTTTATAAATTTAAAATGACTCTTTGTAAGATGCAGATGTTTTTGGGTAATTTCAAGTTTTGGTTGTTGAATTTTTTGGGCGAGACCTGCGCCACAACATTTTCGTTAAGCTTGAATATTTTCGTTGGCGCAGGTCGGGCTTTCCACTCCCAATCTTTGTTGTAGCTTTTGCTCCGCAAAGCTACAACAAAGGATTTCTGCTTCAATCCCTCTCGCAAAAGCTGCGTCACTTCCGAAGTAAATTTTAAGCAACTATTCTTACTTCTTATTCCAAATCTCCCAAGCTGCCTCCGCTTGATACACCAACATCGAATAGCCGTTTTTGATAGCCGACCCTTGTTCTTTCGCCTTTTTTAGAAAAGACGTTTCTTCAGGGTTGTAGATTAAATCATAAGCAATGTGTCGTTCGGTGAAGAGCTCATAGGGAAGGTTCGGACAATCGTTTACATTCGGAAATGTTCCAACTGGAGAGCAATTAACAACGATTGTAAATTTGGCGAAAGCCTCCTTATTCAAATCCTCATAAGTCAAAGAATTTTTACCTTTGGTCCTGCTCACAAATGTGCTTTTGATACCAAGTCTGGTCAAAGCAAACTCAACTGCCTTCGATGCACCGCCAGTACCCAGTATCAAAGCTTCTGTGTGATGTGGCTGAAGTAGGGGAGTTATCGACTTTGTAAATCCTATCCAGTCGGTGTTATAGCCTTTCAACTTTCCTTTTTTTGAAACCCGCACGGTATTCACAGCGCCAATCTTCAATGCCTTTTTCGACATTTTATCCATCATCGGAATAACGTCCACTTTATATGGAATCGTAATATTCAATCCTTTGATGCCTGGGTCTTGGGTCAAAACAGTTTTTAATTCTGAGATAGTTTCAAGGTCATAATTATCATAAGTATAATTGGTCAAACCATCAACCTTAAACTTTTCTGCAAAATAGATTTTCGAAAAAGAATAGTGGATATTCCTTCCCACAAGACCAAATTTGACTTTCATAATTAAAGTGTATTAAATAAAAAAAGACTGACACTTTTTTATAGTATCAGTCTTTTAGGTAATTTGTATTAAATCTATTTTTTAAACTGAATAATCAGATTTTTTATCATTTGACTTTCCCATACCGTCGGAAATAAATCCTTGATGATTGTTCTGTTTTCATAATTCAGACGCAGACCATTACAAAAGTGGAAAGCCATCTTTTCGTGTTCCAAAATCATATAGTATAATCCTGCCAGTCTGTATTCAACTTCATATTCTTCTGGAAAATACTCCGCCGCTTGAAGTAAAGTCTGAATTCCTGATTCAAACTCTCCCAAAAACTGAAGGATATCCACCCAAAACAACCAAGTGTCTAAAGAGTAATCACCGTATTCAACAGCTTTTCTATATCCGTATTCTGCTTCTTCAAACAAATGCAATGACTTGTTGATAGACGCGTAACGCTTCCAATACAGACAATTTTCATTATCAATTGCCAGCGCTTTGTTTACATAATAAAGTGCCTTCTGGTAATTTTTCTGACGTACGTAATAATCTGTAATGGCAATCCAACCTTTATCCAGTAATGGATCTTCGTGAACTGTTCTATTATAAAACTTTATTGCTAAAGCTTTCTTACCTAACTTTTCGTAGCACTTCCCAATTCGCAACAATGCGTAAGAAGTAGGATCGTCAAGTTCGATTGTTCTATTATAACTTTCAATTGCTTCGCTGTACATTTTAAGGCGTTCCTGAGCTTTTCCCATTTCCATAAAAGCACCTACAAACTCATCGTCTATATAAGTTGCAAATTCAAAAGCTCTTACTGCTTCTGGATATTCTTTAAGTCCATAATGCAATCTCCCTATCTGATGCCAGGCAATCTCGCTATACGGATTGGTATCAACATACGAATTCAAATAAACGATTGCTTCGCTATTTTGATCTAAAAATTCAAAACAATACACCACATTGTATAATGCAGTTTGATCTTCAGCATCTTCTTCAAGACACTTAATAAAGTTTTCTTTAGCTAGTTCTAAATTGTCTAAGAAAAGGTATTCCATTCCGATCAAATTATAGACATCAGCATAATCATCCGTGTATTTCAACGCAGTCTTAAGTAATTCTACAGCTTTCTCGTGATTATCTCTCTTAGAATAAATGTTCGCCTTCTGAATATAAATTTCTTCATTATTCGGTTCTATAGCGTATAGCTCATTCAGCAGTTTTTCGGCAGGTTCAAGTTTATTGTCATAAACCATCATTTCTACCTGTACGAGTCGTAAACCGGTACTTTTTGGGTGCTGCTCTAGTGCTAGTTTCAATGCTTTTTTGGCTAGGGCGACTTTGCCCATATCCAAATAATGCAGTATGATCTCTTCAAATTCTTCTGAATCAAAAAACAAAACTTTATTTGTTTTTAGCATTGACTCGAATTTCGATAGAGACAAATTATAATCTTCTTCCTCGTTGCTTAGTTGCATACTCTTTTCCTTTAGATTATCTGTCCTAAAATTACAGATCGGATTGTTATTGATTCTTTGAAACCCAAATTGTTTTAAACAATTTCATTAACAAAAAAAATAGTATTGACTAATTCATAGTTCGGCTTGTACTTCGGTAAGTA
>JBBSQV010000213.1:0-3076 GCA_038243675.1 Flavobacteriales bacterium | reverse complement strand
GCTTGGTCTTTTTCTACATAATCGCCGTCCTTTACTAGCCAGGTTGCAATTTCTACTTCTGTAATCGATTCTCCTGGTGAAGGAACTTTCATTTCTAAAATCATATTCTTATAATTTTATATTATTTATTTTCTTAATAGTTGTCAGTTTTTACTTTTCTAGCCCTGATAGGAGCGGCATCCTTTTTCTTTTTTTCTTAGAAAAAAGAAAAAGATACAGCGGATAGCAGGAAATAGCTTCAAATAAAAATTAATTCGATTCTTTATCAAACACCATTTCAACAGCTCGTGCGTGACGTGCTTTCGCTCTAGCATAACTTCCTGCAGCTGGTGCACTATACGCCTTTAATGATGCTAATCTTAATTTTATAAAATCAAAATGCATCAACATATAACTGTAAGCTCCCATATTCTTAGGCTCTTCTTGTGCCCAAACATAATCGTCTGCATTTGGATACGAAGTTACAATTTCTTTCAATTGATCGATTGCCAATGGGAAAAGTTGCTCGATACGCACAAGTGCAACATCGTTTCTGCCTTTCTCTTCGCGTGCCGCCAATAGATCGTAGTAGAATTTACCTGTACAAAATACAAGAGATTTTACTGCTGATTTATCTACCGTTGTATCATCAATAGTTTCTTGGAAATGTCCGTTTGCAAATTCATCAACCGACGAAATTACCAATGGATGTCTCAACAAACTCTTTGGTGTAAACACAATTAATGGCTTGCGGTAACTTGTTTTCATCTGTCTTCTCAACAAGTGAAAAAAGTTGGCTGGAGTTGTACAATCTGCCACAAACATATTTTCGCTTGCACACATTTGCAGGTAACGCTCCATTCTTCCTGAAGAGTGCTCTGCTCCTTGTCCTTCATATCCGTGAGGTAATAAAAGTACAATTCCGTTTTGGTTATTCCATTTCTGCTCTGCAGCCGAAATATATTGATCCACCATAATCTGTGCACCATTCGAGAAATCTCCAAATTGTGCTTCCCAGATTGTAAGTGTATTTGGACTTGCCAAAGCATATCCGTAGTCAAAACCTACTACTCCATACTCAGAAAGCAGTGAGTTGTAGATATGAAACTTTCCTTTTTGATTTTTAAGATCTTGAAGCGAAATAACTTGCTCTTCAGCATCTTCTGTTTTTATCACAGCGTGACGGTGCGAGAATGTTCCGCGCTCTACATCTTGTCCTGACATTCTCACATCATAACCTTCTGTAAGTAAACTTCCGTATGCAAGCAATTCGGCCATTGCCCAGTCAAGTTTGTCTGTATCAAACATTTTACGTCTATCATCAATTAATCTTTGGATCTTTTTGATAAACTTCTTGTCTTCTGGCAGTTTTGTAATAACGTTAGCAATATCCTCAAGCATTTCTCTTGGCACGGTAGTATCTACGCGCTCCAACATTTGCTCTTGATGAACTTGAGAAAATCCTTGCCATTCATTTTGCATAAATGGGGTGATAACGGTCAAACTTTTCTTGCGTGATGCTTCAAGACTTTCCTCTAATGCATCTTTATATTTTGTTTCAATGTCTTTAACATATCCTTCGTTGATTATACCTTCGCTAATTAGTTTGGCAGCGTAGATATCACGAGAATTGGTATGTTTAGAAATTAAAGAGTATAATTTTGGTTGTGTAAAACGAGGTTCATCACCTTCGTTGTGTCCATATTTACGGTATCCTAAAAGGTCGATAAATACGTCACTACTAAACTTCATTCTGAAATCCAGAGCAAAAAGCATTGCGTGTACAACTGCTTCTACGTCATCTGCATTAACATGCAATACTGGTGCGCCAGTAACTTTTGCAATATCTGTACAATAAGTAGATGAACGAGCATCAAGATAATCTGTGGTAAATCCTACTTGATTATTGACAACTACGTGAATTGTTCCTCCAGTTTTGTACCCGTCAAGGTTTGCCATCTGCACGATTTCGTACACAATACCTTGACCTGCAATCGCCGCGTCTCCGTGCAAAGCAATCGGAAGTACTTTGGAAGTATCCGACGAAAAGTGGTGTTCTTGTTTTGCTCTTGCAATTCCTTCGATCACGGCTCCTACTGTTTCAAGATGTGATGGATTTGGTGCAAGATTGATGTTTATGTTTTTTCCTGATTTAGATTTACGATCAGATGTCAGCCCCAAGTGGTATTTTACGTCACCATCAAAAAGAACATCATCATCATAATCCTTACCGTCAAATTCTGAGAATATATCTTGAGTAGATTTTTCAAAGATATTTGCCAACACACTAAGACGACCGCGGTGCGCCATTCCCATTACGAACTGCTCGACTCCTTTTTCTGCTGCTGCATCAATAAGAGCATCAAGTCCAGGAATTAAAGATTCTCCACCTTCTAATGAGAAACGCTTTTGTCCTACATATTTGGTATGCAAAAATGTTTCGAAAGAAATAGCTTCATTTAGTTTCCCTAAAATATGCTGTTTTTCGTCTGCATTAAATTTTGGTTGATTGTCGTTGTATCCTATTTTGTCTTGAATCCATTGGATTACCGCTGGATTTCTGTGGTACATATATTCGATACCTATAGATTGACAGTAAATTCGGTTGAGGTGACCTAAAATCTGCTCAAGTGTACAAGGCTGCAATTTCATTGCTTGCGCTGCATCAAAAACAGTATTTAAATCTGCACTCGAAAGTCCGAAGTTCTCGATATCCAATGAAGGCTCGTATTGTCTGCGCTGACGAATAGGGTTTGTTTTGGTAAACAAATGTCCTCTATTACGGTATGCGTCTATGAGTTTAAGTACGTTAAATTCCTTTTGAAGCTGGTTTGAAACAAATGAACAATCCATCGTTCCGTTGGCAACTTCTGCCATTTGCTGAACGTGACTTTCATCTTTGCCTGCCGATGCTCCAAAATCGAATCCTTGAAAAAAGCTTCTCCAGCTTGCCTCAACACTGTCTGGATTTTCAAGATACTGTTCGTATAATTCGGCAAAAAAGTCAGTGTGTGCTGCGTTTAAAAATGAAAACCTATCCATATTTTTTTTGAATATACTAAGTTGTTAAAGTAGTTAGGCAAAAGTACAATAATTG
>JBBSQV010000212.1:0-3090 GCA_038243675.1 Flavobacteriales bacterium | reverse complement strand
GAAAGTGGTAGATAGGTTTTAAAATTTTTAGTGCGGTGCGCAAAGAGATATTTGCTTTGTACATAAATCCTTTGTCGCCCTTAAAACTTACCATTCTTACGCCAGGCTCTACGTCCTGTGCGCCCAACATTATAAGTTCTTTTGCTAATATTTCTTCAAAACCAAAAAAGGTTTTGGCAATCATTTTAAAATTATTTTCCATAGTAAAGTAAGCTATTGGGTGCAAAAATACATTAAATTTGTAGGTTAAGAATTCATTCAAATAGAATAATGCAAGATTCCTCCAATAACGACGTAGAAAACAAATCAGAAATAGGTTCTAACTGGTTTGAATCGTGGTTTGACACTCCTTATTACCATATACTTTACAAAGATCGCGACGATACCGAAGCGCAGTTTTTTATGGATACGATTACGCAGTATCTAAATCTTCCTGAAGATGCAACAATCCTTGACCTCGCTTGTGGCAAAGGACGACACGCAATCTACCTTAACGAAATAGGATATGATGTTGTTGGCTATGATTTATCTGAAAAAAGTATAAAAGAAGCATCGGAATTTGAAAATGAAAAGCTTCATTTCAAGGTTCACGATATGCGCAAACCTTTTGAGAAAAAGTTTGATGCGATTTTTAATCTCTTTACCAGCTTTGGATATTTTGAATGCGATTCAGATAATGTGAAGACGTTAGAATCAATTCGGGATGGATTGACCGAATATGGTTTTGGTGTAATCGATTTTATGAATGCCGATTACGTAATTAAAAATTTAGTCGCCGAAGAAACCAAAATCGTTGACGGAATAACATTTGAAATTAAAAGAATTTACGATGGCGAATTTATTTTGAAAGAAATAGATTTTGAAGACAAAGGAAAAAAATATCATTTTACCGAGCGTGTTCAAGCGCTGACTTTGCAGAAATTTGAAACAATGATGCAAGAACTTGATATCGATTTAATAGACATTTTTGGAGATTATAAACTTCATAAATTCAGCAAAAAAGATTCTGAACGTTTAATTATGATCTTTAAATAGATGAATTATTTATTACCGTTACTTTCTGTTCTATTAGGATATGGCATCGCCTTATTTTTAAAACCGCAGAATAAGACAAATATTAAATTACTACTTGCTTTTAGTGGTTCGTTTTTGCTTTCGCTGACTGTAATGCATCTTTTGCCCGAGGTTTATGATGCGCACGATAGCAATGTGGGAATTTTTATTATGATGGGAATTTTGTTCCAAATTATATTAGAATTTTTCTCTAAAGGAGCAGAGCACGGGCATGTTCACGGCAGTCATACTATGTCCAAAATGCCTTGGTTGCTCTTTATAAGTTTGTGTATTCACGCATTTTTAGAAGGCTTTCCTGTGAGTCATCACGAACATCTTGCTTTGGGAATTGCGATTCACCATTTGCCAATTGCAATTATATTGACCTTGTTTTTTATCAATGCAGAGTTAAAGAAACATATTATTTTTCTGTTTATGATGTTCTTCGCGTTGATGACGCCGCTTGGGACCGTGGTGTCAAAATTTCTTCCGATATTGCAGGATTACTATACACAGATCACCGCAGTAGTAATAGGGATTCTGTTCCATATTTCTTCTACAATTATCTTTGAGTCATCAGAAGGGCATAAATTTAATTTCGCCAAACTTTCGATGATTATTTTGGGAATAATTCTAGCGTATTTTCTAGGATTTGGAGACGCACACTCGCATTAGAAATTCGTTTAAAACATTCACTCTATGACCTTTATTAAGACAACAGAATCAAGCAGTAATTTTGACTCACTAGAAAATTCTAGTATTGCCGAGTTGCTTTCTAATATTAATAAAGAAGATCAAACGGTTGCAATTTCTGTTCAGAAGCAAATTCCAGCAATCGAAAAGCTTGTGACTAAAGCGGTAGAATGTCTTAAAAAAGGTGGACGTCTATTTTATCTTGGCGCGGGAACATCGGGTCGATTGGGTGTGGTAGATGCTTCTGAGTGTCCGCCAACCTTTGGCGTTCCTGCCGATCTTGTCAATGGACTCATTGCGGGTGGTGATGCTGCGATTCGTCAAGCGGTAGAAAATGCCGAAGATGATGAAAATCAAGCTTGGAAAGATTTAGAAAAATATAATATTAATGAAAATGATTTCGTGATAGGAATCGCTGCTTCGGGTACAACTCCGTATGTTTTGGGAGGCTTACGCCAAAGTAATAATCACCACATTAATACAGGATGTATTGTTTGCAACGAAGGAAGTCCGATTGCGCTTGAAGCAAAATTTCCAATTGTAGTAGTTGTAGGGCCTGAATTTGTTACGGGAAGTTCAAGGATGAAAGCAGGTACTGCACAGAAATTGGTTCTAAATATGATTTCGACAACCGCAATGATTCAGCTTGGTCGTGTGAAAGGAAATAAAATGGTCGATATGCAGCTTAGCAATGAAAAGCTTGTAAATCGAGGAGTCAATATGATAATTAGCGAGATAAATGTCTCTGCAGAAGTGGCTTTGCAATTGCTTCAAGCGCAAGGTAGTGTGCGGAAAGCGGTAGAGTATTTTCAAGATAACAACTAAATAAAAAACAATATGCCTACAGATAAAGATATTTTAAACAAAGGAATTAAGTACCTATTATGGGCGCTTCCGCTTATTTTTACTGGCCCAGTCATTATTTACAATGCGTTTATGAATTCGCAAAACAACTGGCATTATCTCGTATTAGCTGTTGGAATTGTATTTTGTTTTTCGGCAGTTGTGCTTATGTTCAAGGGAGTAAAAACAATGGTAAATAGTATGACAGATTAATTATGAAAGATTTTATCAATGTTCATCAAACTTATGACAAAGTAATTTTTACAGACCAGCGCGTAAATAATCGAGAGTTTGACGGATGTATTTTCAAAAATTGCGATTTTAGTAATTCTGATTTTTCAGCAAATACTTTTTTGGATTGTGAGTTTTATGACTGCAATTTATCCAATCTTAATTTGAGGGGAACGAGTTTGAAGCAAGTTCACTTTGAAAATTGTAAACTGTTGGGAATTCAGTTTCAGGAATGTGACGACTTTTTGTTTGCAGTAGATTTCAATAGTT
>JBBSQV010000211.1:0-3266 GCA_038243675.1 Flavobacteriales bacterium | reverse complement strand
TGACCACCATTAATTAGAGTTTTATTATTATTAACTATATAAATTTACTATTATGATTTTAGCTGGAATCGGTGCTGGATTAGCTGCAATTGGTGCAGGATTAGGTATTGGAAAAATTGGTGGTTCTGCAATGGACGCTATTGCGCGTCAGCCGGAAGCTGCTGCAAAAATTCAAACTGCTATGATTATTGCTGCTGCTCTTATTGAGGGTGTTGCACTTTTCGCGGTAGTAGTGGCGTTAATTACAGTCGCATAATTAAAAACTAGAAAGTTTTCTGGAACGGTTGGTTCCAGAAAGCTTTTTTTTACAAAGACATTCAGAATTTTTTTAAATATATATTTTATGAATTTTACATCACCCGAAAGTTTAATTTTTTGGACTACGATTATCTTTATTTTGTTCATGATTCTTTTGACTAAATTTGCATGGAAACCAATTTTGGGAGCTGTCAAAGGACGTGAAGATTCTATCAACAAAGCACTAGCTTCTGCTGATGCTGCAAGATTAGAAATGCAAAGTCTTAACGAAGAGAACCAAAGAATTTTGCAAGAAGCTAGAATGGAGCGTGACGCTATGCTTAAGGAAGCTCGCGAAATTAAAGACAAAATGATTGCAGATTCGAAACTTGAAGCACAAGTTCAAGGAGCAAAAATGATCGAGCAAGCAAAAATGGCAATCGAGAACGAGAAGAATTCAGCTATGGCCGAAATCAAAACTCAAGTATCTTCATTGTCTCTTGACATCGCAGAAAAATTATTAAAAGCTG
This sequence comes from Flavobacteriales bacterium, assembly GCA_038243675.1. Classification (GTDB taxonomy): domain Bacteria; phylum Bacteroidota; class Bacteroidia; order Flavobacteriales; family Flavobacteriaceae; genus Flavobacterium. Next base: position 2,499 of record JBBSQV010000211.1, on the reverse strand, counting down.
AACTTTCTAACAAAGAATCTCAAACACAATTGGTTGAGAAAATGTTAGATGACGTAAAACTAAACTAAGATGGCAGGTACAAGAGCAGCAATTCGCTACGCAAAAGCAATTATGGAGCAGGCAAATGATCGTAATGCAACAGAAATGGTGCAGGAAGACATGAAACTGATTGCTTCTACTGTGGCTTCAAACCAAGAGTTAGAGCAGTTCATTAGCAATCCTATTCTTAATGTTGAAGCAAAAAACAATGCGTTAACAGAAATTTTTGCAAGCACAAATGCAGTAACCAAAAGTCTTTTCCGTTTATTATTAGAAAATAAGCGTTTTGAACTTTTGCAAGATATTGCAGTTGAGTTTAGCAAATTGTATGATGAAGCAAAAGGTATTCAGCACGCAGAAGTGACCACAGCCTTTACAATGGATCAGGCACTTGAAGAAAAAGTAATGGCGAAAATCAGAACTTTCTCAGACAAAAATATAATCATAAAGAATATAGTAGACCCAGCAATTATTGGTGGATTTATTATCAGAATCGGTGATCAGCAGTACAATGCTTCTGTAGCAAACAGCCTGCACACCCTGAAACGCGAACTAAGCAATTAGTCGCAAAAAGTTACAAAAAGAATTAAATTATAATTAAGTTAATTAGAAACAATTATGGCGGAAATTAAGCCTGCTGAGATATCAGCAATATTAAAGAAACAGTTGTCTGGTTTTGAATCGGGAGCTACGCTGGAAGAAGTGGGATCTGTACTACAAGTAGGTGATGGAATCGCACGTGTTTACGGTCTGTCTAATGTACAATATGGAGAATTGGTAGAGTTCGAAAACGGTATGGAAGGTATCGTATTGAATCTTGAAGAGGATAACGTAGGTGTTGTACTTTTAGGACCATCAACTGGTATCAAAGAAGGTTCTACTGCCAAAAGAACACAACGCATCGCTTCACTTCAAGTGGGTGAGCAGATGGTAGGACGTGTAGTTAACACTCTTGGTTTTCCTATAGATGGAAAAGGACCAATCGGTGGTACATTATACGAAATGCCCTTAGAAAGAAAAGCGCCAGGAGTTATTTACCGTCAGCCGGTAACTGAACCTTTGCAAACAGGTATTAAAGCAGTAGATGCAATGATTCCTGTAGGTCGTGGTCAGCGTGAGCTTGTAATTGGTGACCGTCAGACTGGAAAATCAACAGTTTGTATTGACACGATTCTAAACCAAAAAGAATTTTTTGATGCAGGGCAACCTGTATTCTGTATATATGTTGCGATTGGGCAAAAAGCTTCAACTGTAGCAGCAATCGCAAAAATGCTAGAAGAAAAAGGTGCAATGCAATACACAATTATTGTGGCTGCAAATGCTTCAGATCCAGCAGCAATGCAAGTTTATGCTCCAATGGCAGGTGCTTCAATCGGAGAATACTTTAGAGATTCTGGTCGTCCAGCTCTAATTGTTTATGACGATTTGTCTAAGCAAGCAGTAGCTTACCGTGAGGTTTCTCTTTTATTGAGAAGACCACCGGGACGTGAGGCATATCCTGGAGACGTTTTCTACCTACACTCTCGTTTATTAGAGCGTGCTTGTAAGGTAATTAACAACGACGAAATTGCAAGAACGATGAACGACCTTCCAGATTCTATCAAAGGAATCGTAAAAGGTGGTGGTTCACTTACAGCTTTGCCAATTATTGAAACACAAGCTGGTGACGTTTCTGCATATATCCCAACCAACGTAATTTCGATTACAGATGGTCAGATATTCCTTGACGGTGACTTGTTTAACTCTGGTGTACGTCCAGCGATTAACGTAGGTATTTCGGTATCTCGTGTTGGTGGTAACGCACAGATCAAATCAATGAAAAAAGTATCAGGAACATTGAAACTTGACCAAGCACAATTCCGTGAATTGGAAGCGTTTGCAAAGTTTGGTTCTGACCTTGATGCAGTAACATTAAACGTTATTGAAAAAGGTAGAAGAAACGTTGAGATCCTTAAACAAGGATTAAACGATCCTTATACGGTAGAAGATCAAGTAGCTATTATCTACGCAGGTTCAAAAAACCTACTTAGAAATGTGCCAGTTGCAAAAGTAAAAGAATTCGAAAAAGACTTCTTAGAATTTTTGAATGCTAAGCACAGACCAACTCTTGATGCACTTAAAGCTGGAAAGCTTACTGACGAAATTACAGATGTAATCGAAACAGTAGCAAAAGAGCTTTCTGCAAAATATAATTAAAAATAGAATACTGTATACTGTAAAGTGTTAAAGCGCTTTACAGTATACATTATACAAATTTTTACAATATACAATTCAAATAAAATGGCCAATTTAAAGGAAATCCGTAGCAGAATTACCTCCGTTTCATCAACAATGCAGATTACTTCTGCGATGAAAATGGTATCTGCGGCGAAATTAAAAAGAGCGCAAGATGCAATTACTGCAATGCGTCCTTATGCCGAAAAACTTACGCAGCTATTGCAAAGCTTGAGCGCCACTCTA
>JBBSQV010000210.1:0-3289 GCA_038243675.1 Flavobacteriales bacterium | reverse complement strand
TTCCCAAGTGTGGTGTTCCAGTACTCTGAACGCCAGTAAGTATTTTTGCCATTTGAAATAAATTTGATGTAAAGTTAGTGTATTTTTAAAAATTCGTACAGCCGTATTGATTACTTTTGAACTTATGAAATTAATAAAGAAGATTGGCTGGCTCTTGTGGCGCGTGTGGTTCTACATACTTATGGGACTGCCGATCCTTATAATGTTGCCTTTTTTACTGATTTCAATTTCCAGAGAGAAGTGGTATCCGTATTATTTTGCAATGGCTAGAATTTGGGCAAAAACGATTCTTTTCGGAATGGGTTTTTATTATAAAGTTGAGAAAAGACAAAAATTAGAAAAAGGCAAAAGCTATATGTTTATTGCCAATCATACTTCGATAACAGATATAATGTTGATGTTGGCAGTAGTTAAACATCCATTTGTTTTTGTTGGTAAACAGTCTTTGTCAAAAATTCCGCTGTTTGGATTTTTTTATAAACGAACTTGTATTTTGGTGGATAGAAGTAGTTCGAAAAGTAGAATGCAAGTTTTTGAACGTGCTCAAGCACGGCTCAATAGAGGTTTAAGCATTTGTATTTTTCCAGAAGGCGGTGTTCCTGATGACGAAAGCGTGCTTGTCGACGAATTTAAAGATGGTGCTTTTAGGTTGGCGTTAAATCATCATATTCCGATTGTTAAGCTGGCTTTCGCCGATAATAAAAAGCGATTTTCTTATACTTTTTTTAGTGGAAGTCCAGGAATTATGAGAGTGAAATTCTGTGGCTTTGTCGAAACTGCAGACCTTGATGATAGCAAAACCAATGTAAGAGCGATTAGAGATAAATCAAGAGAGGAGATTTTGGAAGCTTTGTTGGAGTTTCAGGGAGTGGAGAAGGTTGAGCGGGAAGTCGAGTTTTTAAATAATTTTTAATACTATGAAGAAATACAGTTTGATCAAAAATGGAAACTAACAATAAGAATATCAGCACATTTGCGGATCATCTCGATAAAAGATATGGTAAAGAAGGTACAGAATCAAGAATTAAATTTGAAGCGAAAGCAACTGCTTTTGCCGTAGAAGAATTGAAGATAGAAGCGAATAAGAAGATTTTAATCTCAAACATTAACAAATAATGAATTAAGAAAATCTTCGTAATTTATTTATCCAGCTATGAAATTTTACGAAAAATATCCACAGTTGAAGAACAAAAGCTTTTTATCTGAAATGCTTTCAGACTCTGTGTTTTCTACAATGTCGCCGGAAGATCAGCAAGTTCCTAAATCGAAAATTAAAAAAATTATATTTGTAGTTTTGAAAGAGAAAGAGATAGAAGGAAATGCGTTCTTTGGCGATCAATTAATAATATAGATAGATGAATAAACTGCTTTTGATTTTTTGGTTTTTTATTTTAACCAATACTTTGTCGGCTCAGGAATGTGCCTATCAAGAATATTATATTTTAGTTAATTCTGCCTCAAAAAACTACGCTGACAAAGATTATAAAAGTGCAGCAAAAAACTTAAAACTTGCTTTTAATAAATCTATTTTCCCTCTTGGAAAAGACTTAAATTTAGCATTGTCAATTGCTTTAAAGAGCAAGGATGCTGAATGGGCGGAAGAGATTTCAATCAAATTAGCGCGAGGAGGTGTTCCAGTTAGATTTTTTGAAAAACTGAAAGGCTTTAAATGGTTTGACAAATTTAAGAATGATTTTACAAATTATTCTGATTATTATATTGCCAATTTTGCACCAGAGTTTAAAGATGATTTTTTAATATTGATTAAGAACGATAAAGATTTTAATAATAAATATCACGAATTTAGAGAAAGAAAAAACGAAATGACACTTGAAGAACTGATAGATGGAGCTAAAAAAGTTAATTATAAGTTTGAACAGTTAATTGAAAAATATGGATTTCCACACGAGAAGTTAATGGGATACAATTATGTACGAGGTAAGAATACTGTTGAGCATTATAATGTTGGTGTATTAATGATCCACATTTATCAGCGCGGAACATTAATCTTTCTAGATGATCTTCACAATGTCGTTTGTAGTGGTGGAATAGATAGCCTTTATGAAAAGGATTTAGAGGTAATTAGAGGATTTGGAAATAGCACAGGAATAGAACAAGAAATGAAAACTAGATTTAATATGTATAGGAAATAATAGAAGCCACAATAATTATTTCCATTCAATAAAACCCACAAAAAAACCCGCAATAGCGGGTTTTTGAATATTAAAGATTTTCTTTAATTCTGTCTTTAATTTTTTGCTCTAGCTCATCGGCTAGTTCTGGATTGTCTTTGATAAGCACTTTCACACTATCACGACCTTGTCCTAATTTTGTATCTCCGTAGCTAAACCAAGATCCTGCTTTTTTTACGATTTCGAATTCAACTGCCAAATCCAAGATCTCCCCTGTTTTTGAAACTCCTTCTCCATACATAATATCAAATTCAGCAACCTTGAAAGGTGGTGCTACTTTGTTTTTTACGATTTTGACTTTCGTACGGTTTCCAATTACGTTATCTCCATCTTTAATTTGAGACGAACGACGGATATCAATACGAATAGAAGCGTAAAATTTAAGTGCGTTTCCACCTGTTGTAGTTTCAGGATTTCCGAACATTACTCCGATTTTCTCTCTCAACTGGTTAATGAAAAACACAGTACAATTGGTTTTGCTAATTGTTCCCGTAAGTTTTCTTAAAGCTTGAGACATCAAACGAGCGTGAAGACCCATTTTTGAATCTCCCATTTCACCTTCAATCTCACTTTTTGGTGTCAATGCTGCAACAGAGTCAATTACTACAATGTCAATTGCTCCCGAACGAATCAGGTTTTCGGCAATTTCCAAAGCTTGCTCTCCGTTGTCTGGCTGAGAAATAATTAGATTCTCGATATCTACTCCAAGCTTCTCTGCGTAATTTCTATCAAAAGCGTGTTCTGCATCAATAAAGGCAGCGATACCACCAGCTTTTTGAGCTTCGGCAATTGCGTGAAGTGTCAATGTTGTTTTACCTGAAGATTCAGGCCCATATATTTCTATAACTCTACCTCGAGGATATCCGTTTACACCAAGTGCAAGGTCTAGACCTAGCGATCCAGAAGAGATTGTCTCTACTTCTACGATTGCTTTGTCGCCCATTTTCATTACAGTTCCTTTTCCGTAAGTCTTGTCCAGTTTGTCAAGGGTAAGTTGCAATGCTTTAAGTTTTGCTTCCTTCTCCGAACTCATTTTATTAGCGTCTTTTTCTTTCTCTTTGGCCATAATAAATTTTTTGTAAAAATACTATTTTTTT
>JBBSQV010000209.1:0-3317 GCA_038243675.1 Flavobacteriales bacterium | reverse complement strand
GAAATAAATACCTTGCTGACGAAGAACCTTGGAAAATGGTAAAAACTGATCCAGAGCGCGTGAAAACTCAAATGTATGTTGCTTTGCAAATTGCAACTGCACTTAGCGTTCTTTGCGAACCTTTCTTGCCTTTTACAGCAACAAAACTTAGAAAAATTCTAAATCTTGAAACTCCAATTTCTTGGAATTCGGTTTCGGAAGAAGATGCTTTGTTGAAATCTGGACATAAAATAGGTCAAGCCGAAATCTTATTTGCACAAATTGAAGACTCGGAAATTGAAAAACAAGTTCAGAAGTTGGAAGATAGCAAAGCGGCGAATATTGCTGCTGCAAAAACCGTAGATCCAGAAAAAGAAGCGATCACTTTTGAAGATTTTTCGAAAATGGATTTGCGTGTTGGAACAATTTTGGAGGCTACAAAAATGCCTAAAGCCAATAAACTTCTGGTTATGAAAATTGACACAGGAATTGATGTTCGTACAATTGTTTCGGGAATTGCCGAAAGTTTTACTCCCGAAGAAGTGGTTGGAAAAAGAGTTACAGTTCTTGTAAATCTTGCTCCACGAACATTGAGAGGTGTAGAAAGTCAAGGAATGGTTTTAATGACTACAGATGCAGCGGGGAAACTTGCTTTTGTAAATCCTGAAGGAGAAAATATCTCTAACGGAGCTACAATAAACTAAATAGATTTCGATAATTGAAAAATCAGAAAGCAAAAGGCGCACTATTAATCGGAATTTTGGCTATTTCCATTTTCCCGATATTAGTGCGCCTTTCTTTGAATTCTGGATTAATTTCGGCTTTTTACAGAATGGCAATTGCCTTGCTTTTTTTGTTGCCCTATGTTTTGATTACCAAAAAACTGCATTTACCAAAAGGGAAAACTCTTTGGTTAAGCCTTCTTTCGGGAGTTATCTTTGCTTCTGATGTTGCAGTTTGGAATATCGCGATTCAGCATTCGTCCGCAACTCAAGCGACCTTACTCACGAATTTATCGCCGGTTTGGGTTGGAATTGGATCTTTTGTTTTTTTGAAGATTCGGCCGGCAACAAACTTTTGGATTGGAACCGTGGTTGCTCTTTTTGGGATGATAATGTTGGTTGGTTTCCACTTCTTTTTAGACCTTAGTTTTGATATGGCATTTGGTCTCGCCGTGCTTTCGGGAATATTGTATGCACTTTATATATTGCTAAGCAAAAGCATTTTGGACAAAGTTGAGATTTTGAATTTTATGACTTTGACGCTATTTGCTTCGACACTATTTCTCGGAATAATCTGCTTTTTTGCTGGCGAAGCATTCTTCGGATTTTCGAATAAAGCCTGGACTGTACTTTTTGTCCAAGGAATAGTTTGCCAGCTTCTCGCGTGGATTTGCATTAGTTATGCAACACAAAATATGCGGGCAACGAGAGTTTCGCTAAGTCTACTTTCGCAAGCAGTTCTTGCCGCATTGTTGGCTTATATCTATCTTGACGAACAAATTACCGTGCAAATGATAATTGACGGTCTAATAATGCTTGTGGGAATTAGAATCACCTTCTATTCTCAAAATTTATTCTCTCTCAAACTGTTTCAGAAACAGAAAATTAAAAATTTATGATTAATTCTACTATAATTTCAAGTGTTGAAGTAATTGCTTTTGACGCTGATGATACACTATTTATTAACGAACCTTATTTTGAAGAAGCTGAGCGCAAATTCTGCGTTTTGTTTGAAGAGTATTTATCGCATCAAGGTTTATCGAAAATCTTATTCAACACTCAAATTGATAATCTTCCGCTGTATGGCTACGGAATCAAAGGTTATATTTTGTCTATGATTGAAGCCGCAATCCAGATAACTAATGGAACAGGTAGCACCAAAATGATTAGTAAGATTCTGGAAATCGGAAAAGAACTTACTATGCAACCGATCGTTTTATTGGATGGCGTTGAAGAAACTTTATCTCAATTACACGGAAAATACAAGCTTATTGTCGCAACAAAAGGTGATCTCAAAGATCAGCAGCGCAAACTTCATAATTCTGGTTTGGGACACTATTTTCATCATATAGAAGTAATGGCGGACAAGGCAGAGCTGAATTATGAGAAGCTTTTTAATCGTTTAGACATTGATTCAGCGAACTTTTTAATGATTGGGAACTCACTTAAATCTGATGTTCTTCCGGTGCTTAACAGCGGTGGATGGGCTATTCACGTGCCTTTTTACACTACTTGGGAGCACGAAAGGATTGATCACGAGATAGCACATAATAATTTTAGGAGCTGTAAAAAGATCTCGGATATTTTGCCGTTGTTGATGTAAAGTCAATTGCAGTTTTGTGGGTATGTTTATCAAATCTTCATCGTAAAACAAGTTATTATGAAAGAAAATAATAAAGAATTTCGAAATATTAATGGAGATGTTATGACCGAGGCTCAACTTAATTGGCTCAAAGCTAAATTGGAAAAAGCCGAAAAAAGCGGCTTAACAACTGACACGAAGGAACAGATTTTGGCAGAAGCGAAAGCCTTACTACTGAAATAGCCATTCTCATCAAAAACATTCTCCTTCTTACAAATTGATTTTTTGTAAGAAGGATTTTTTTGATTTTAATCCAGTTATCCGTATCTTTCATATTAAACAAAGTGATTATGAATGCACAATTACTTACATCAGACAAAATCATAATTCCCTACAACTACAAAGGGATTCGACTTAACCGATTTTTGGCTATTGCATTTCTTGTGATGTCACTTATTGGATTTTTAAACACACCCGACAATTATATTTTTAATTACGGCTATCTTATTATTGGGTTTGCTTATATTTATTTATACTTCTTTATGTATTCCAAAGCAGGCTTATTAATAAGAGATGGCATAATAAATGTTCAGCCGCTTGGCAAATCAATTGTTATTGACGAGATAATCGAATTTAAAAAATTTGCTGGAGATTATACGCTCACAACTCCAAATTCTCATTTAGTGGTTAACACGCAACTTCTCGATGCCGACGGTTTACAGCAATTAGATGATGTTTTAGAAGCTGTTCCGGCTGACTTTTATAAAGAAATAATCCCTAATTGATATGAATTTTGATCAACTCTTCGAAAGTGAAATTACCTCTATCGCTGTACTAGGTGGAGTGCTTTTTGTACTCGGTGGATTAATTGTTTACCTTTTTCCTCCCAAAGAAATCAACGGATTATACGGTTACCGAACCACTAATTCTATGAAATCTCAGGATCGCTGGACATTTGCGCAAATTTATTCCGCACGAATAATGATGTGGTATGGCTCCGCATTAATTCTCCTCGGACTCATAGCCTCACTTAT
>JBBSQV010000208.1:0-3331 GCA_038243675.1 Flavobacteriales bacterium | reverse complement strand
TGCATATTCTAAGCTTACGGACGAAGATCGCGACCGACACATTGGTTTCTTGAGCCGACTTCGCACCTTTTATATTGACGATCAAAACAAATTATACGTTCACGCAGGTTTTACAAATCAGCACGGAATTGAGAAAGAATATTTTCCGAGAATGGTTTTTTGGGATCGCACTTTATGGGAAATGGCGCTGGCAATGGACAAAAACCTTAAAGAAGGAGACGAAAATTATCCTCGCCGACTTACTCACTATAAGGAGATTTATATCGGTCACACCCCTACAACCAAAAGCAATCAGACCACTCCGATGAATATTGCAAACGTTTGGAATATTGATACAGGCGCCGCTTTTTACGGCCCACTAACCTGCATTGATGCTGATAGCAAGGAGTTTTGGCAAAGCGATGCACTTCCAGATTTGTATCCTGCAGAAAGAGGTCGAAATTAATAGTACCTTTGCGCGAAATTAAACTTTATGAAGAAGATTCTTATTTTGGGACTGATGTTCCTATTTTCGATCGGTGCAAATGCACAATATAAGCACGAAATAAAATACAATTTCCTGAACACGATTGTAATGGGATCTGCAGAAATTGGTTACGAATACTTTCTTGATCAGGATCAATCTTTAGGACTTGATATTCTGATTAACGATAGATTTTCTTACTTCCCAGAAAAAGGGTCAAGTCATAAGAAATTCAATACAAATAGCGTGATGCTTTCTTACAATTTGTATTTGTCAAATCTGCAAAATGGCTCGGGATATTACCTTACTCCGTTTGTAAAATATCGTTTCGGAGACTTTCAAGAGCAAAAAGATAACCTGATTATCAAAACTGATATGAACAGTTTTATCCTTGGATTGGGAACTGGATATAAATGGAATTTTAAAGACAAATTAGCGGTTGGCCCATTCGTAAACGTTGGGAGAAACTTTAGTAATGAAGTTAACGAACGCTTTAATGCTGTGGAATTTAACGCTGGAATTAGTCTTGGATACAGATTCTAAAAACGTAATATCGAGAGCAATTTTTTCTAGAATAATTTATAAAAAAAACCGTCATATTGCTATGACGGTTTTTTTGTATTTGGAATTCAACGATTATACGTCAAATTTAATTCCTTGTGCTAAAGGCAAACCTGTACCGTAATTGATAGTATTTGTTTGTCGTCTCATATACGCTTTCCAAGCATCTGAACCAGATTCTCTTCCGCCACCAGTTTCTTTTTCACCACCAAAAGCGCCTCCAATTTCAGCTCCAGAAGTTCCAATATTCACATTGGCAATTCCACAGTCTGAACCTTGTTGAGATAAGAATAATTCCATTTCTCTAAGGCTATTTGTAAAGATTGAAGAAGAAAGTCCTTGTGGAACTCCATTCTGCAATGCAATCGCTTCTTCGATAGTGCTGTATTTCATCACATACAAAATTGGAGCAAAAGTTTCTGCCTGAACAATATCAAAATGGTTTTCAGCTTCAATGATACAAGGTACCACGTAGCATTCGCTTTCGTACCCTTCACCTTTTGCAACTCCACCACCAACAAGAATTTTTCCACCTTCTTTTTTAGCTTGCTCAATCGCGTCAAGGAAATCTTTTACAGCTCCTTTATCGATAAGCGGCCCAACGTGGTTTTCTTCGTTAAGAGGATTTCCAATTTTAAGTTGGTCATAAGCATTTTTAAGAACGCTAATCGTTTTATCATAAACACTTTCGTGAATAATCAAACGTCTGGTAGAAGTACATCTTTGTCCTGCAGTACCAACCGCGCCAAAAACAGCACCAATTAATACCATATTAATGTCCGCTTGATCGCTAACGATAATTGCGTTATTTCCTCCTAATTCAAGGATTGTATTTCCAAAACGTTCTGCAACAGTTTTAGCTACGTGACGGCCAATTCTTGTAGATCCTGTAAAAGATACCAATTGAATTCTCGCGTCATTATTAATTAAATCTCCACATTCAGTACCAGTAACAAGGCAACTTACTCCTTCTGGAACATTGTTGCGCTCAAGAACTGATTGAATAATATTTTGACAAGCAATTCCACATAATGGAGTTTTTGAACTTGGTTTCCAGATACAAACATCACCACAAACCCACGCAATCATTGCGTTCCAACTCCATACTGCTACTGGAAAGTTGAAAGCCGAAATAATTCCAACCGTTCCAACTGGGTGATATTGCTCGTACATTCTGTGCATTGGACGCTCAGAGTGCATTGTAAGTCCGTATAATTGTCTTGATAATCCTACAGCAAAGTCACAAATATCAATCATTTCCTGAACCTCTCCGTATCCTTCTTGAAGGCTTTTTCCCATTTCATACGAAACAAGTTTACCTAGAGGCTCTTTAAATTTACGAAGCTCATCTCCCATCTGACGAACGATTTCTCCTCTTTTTGGTGCAGGAATCATTCTCCATTCTTTAAAAGCATCAGACGCTTTTTGCATTGCCTGCTCGTAATCTTCTTTGGTCGAAGTTTTTACTTTACCAATTAATGAACCGTCTACTGGCGAATAAGATTCGATAATTTTACCATTGGCAAAACTTTTTAATCCTGTAGATGTCCCTTCATTTATATCTTTAATACCAAGCTGTTGCAAGGCTTCTTTGATTCCAAACTGATCTGAATTTGTCATTGTTGAGTCTATTAATAGTGTGTTTATTTCTGTGTGCAAAGTTACTAATTCCCGCGCGATTATGACCGTTAAACCATCTGAAAGTCACAGTTTCTTGCGGGCGCAATTTAAGATATTTAAATCGTTTCTGAAAATCCTTTAGATAGAGATAGAGTACTTCGATCATAATTTTTTTTTGGGCGGCTGCGTTGCACCAGGCTCTTCGCTGTATCTTTACTGCTCTCAGAAAATTTGGCTTTCAATAGAAATAAATTAGAGCAGTAAAGGATGCCGCTGCGATCCTTGCCGCGGGACTGCGGTGATAAAGATAATTCCGCCTTGAAATAGAAACCTCAACGAATTTCGTTGGGTAAGATGAGGGAGTTGGCAAAAAGACAATCTCGTTGAGCAAGATGACCTAAATTCCACCCCGGCCTTCGCTGGCGTAAAATCCACCCCGGCCTTTGGCCACCCCTCCGAAGGAGGGGAATTCCAAAACCAGACGTATTATCCTTAAAACAGACAAAATCCTCAACTAAAATTTCACGCTCCAACTTCCCCTCTTTTCAAGCTAATCTCTATACACAAGTCCTATTCATCAGAAAATAGTAAATAGCCTTCATATTGTTGATGGTATCTGTCCAGCCCATTTTTGATTGTTATATAGCCGGGCGGACCTTGTGATTTATAGCCTGTCCAACCACCAAT
>JBBSQV010000207.1:0-3333 GCA_038243675.1 Flavobacteriales bacterium | reverse complement strand
TTCTTATCAATCCTTATATTCTTTTGGGAATTAGTTTGTTGAGCGCTTATATTCTGAATGCCGAAATTCCTTTGTTCAGTTTGAAGATCAAAAAGAATTTTAGCTGGGCTTCAAATAAACTACAACTTTCTTTTATAGCAATTTCGCTACTACTATTAGCACTTTTTCAATACGCTGGAATTCCATTGGTAATAATCTTGTACGTGATACTATCGGTAATCAACAATAAAATATTAGCGAAAGCGCAAATCTAAAATTCTAATTTCTTTTTACGAAGTTCAAAATTCTGACCCAAATAAACGCGCCTCACCATTTCGTCTTCAACAAGTTCTTCAGGAACACCGGCTTTCAAAATCCCACCCTCAAACATTAGGTAGGTTTTGTCTGTAATTGCCAAAGTCTCTTGTACGTTATGGTCAGTTATTAAAATTCCGATATTCTTGTTTTTAAGCTGCGCTACAATTCTCTGAATATCCTCAACTGCAACAGGATCTACTCCTGCAAAAGGTTCGTCAAGCAGAATAAATTTAGGATCTGTGGCAAGACAACGTGCAATTTCTGTACGTCTTCGTTCCCCACCCGAAAGTAAATCGCCACGGTTAGTGCGGATATGCTCAAGACTAAATTCAGAAATTAAACTTTCCATTTTTGCAACTTGCTCTGTCTTACTAAGTTTTGTAAGCTGAAGCACACTCAGGATATTATCTTCAATACTAAGTTTTCTAAAAACCGAAGCTTCTTGTGCCAGATAGCCGATGCCATGCTGTGCTCGCTTGTACATTGGGTCATGAGTGATATCTTTATCGTCTAAGAAGATTTTGCCGCTATTTGGTTTGACTAAGCCAACAATCATGTAAAAAGATGTAGTTTTCCCAGCTCCATTAGGACCTAATAGACCAACAATTTCTCCCTGATTTACCTCGACCGAAATGCCTTTTACAACACTTCGGCCTTTATAGGATTTGACTAAATTTTCTGCTCTTAAAATCATGCTTTACTCTTTTTTTTGATGCTTTCGCTAAAATAAGATTTGTTTGACAAAGGAACTGATAAAATGAAAACACTCCCGTGTCCTTAACAGTACTTTATTGCTGATCGTTTTCTTCTAAAGCATCCCAAAATTCATAAGCTCTTCGCAAATGTGGAATTACGATCGTACCGCCTACGAGAGTTGCAATGCCGAGAGCTTCCATAACTTCAACTTTCGTCAAGCCTTGTTTATGAGCTGTCTCTAAATGGTAAGCAATGCAATCGTCACAACGCAAAACTGCAGAAGCTACTAAACCTAACAATTCCTTGGTTTTTACATCAAGTGCACCTGCCATATAAGCATTTGTGTCTAAGTTGAAAATTCTTTTGATGATCTTATTTCCATCATCGTTAAGAATTTTTTCATTCATCTGAGTTCTGTAATTATTGAATTCTTGAACTTTGTTTGGCATCTTTAAGTTGTTTTTTAACGACAGCGGCAGCAATAAAGATACTCACTTCGTAAATTAATAAAATAGGAATAGAAACTATAATTTGGCTTATTACGTCTGGAGGTGTTACAATTGCAGCCACCAATAAAATTATGATAATTGCATATTTTCTGTACTTGCGCAGAAATTCATCCGTAACCAAACCTAATTTTGCTAAGAAATATATAACAATTGGCAGTTCAAATAACAAGCCTGTTGCCAATACCGAAGTTTTAATCATTCCAACATAAGAGGAAAGATTAAATTCATTCTTGATGACATCACTAACCGTAAATGTTGCGAAGAAATTGACGGACAATGGTACAATAATAAAATAGCCAAATACAACTCCTGTAAAGAATAGAATTGAAGAGATAAAAATAAATAACTTGGCATTCTTCTTCTCAGCAGTATAGAGTGCAGGACTTACAAAACTCCATATTAAATATAAAATATATGGAAATGCAAGAATAAATCCAGCTGTAATACACGTCCAAATCAACATAGAAATCTGTCCCTCCATGTCTGTATTCTGAATTACAAAAGGAAATTCTTCTACGCACAAACCGTCAACTCCAAATAATTGTGAAACTTGGCAGAAGAGACGGTAAGTAATAAAATTTGGATCGGTCGGGCCGAATATAATCTCGTCAAAAATAAAATCGCTAACAAAAAATGTGGCGGTCGCCATTACCAAAATACCGATTGAACTGCGCACAAGCAGCCACCTTAATTCTTCTAGATGATCCAAAAAACTCATCTGATCCTTTAGTACCTTTTTTGCCATTAGATGAGTCCTTCTTTAAGTATGTCGTGCAAATGTAGCACGCCTCTGTATTGTTCATTATCCAAAACCAGTAATTGTGTAATGGCATTATCTTCAAGTATATTTAGTGCAGTTACTGCCATGTCTGATGCTTGAAGCGTTTTTGGATTGCTTGTCATTATATCTTTAGCCCTCAGATCAGCAAATGTATCGCGATCATTTAGCATTCTTCGAATGTCTCCATCAGTGATAATTCCGACAAGTTTTCCATCTTCAATAACAGCAGTTACGCCTAAACGCTTCTCAGAGATTTCAAAAATGACTTTTTTTATAGTATCATCTGGAGAAACCATCGGTTTTTGTGCTCCTTCGAGCATATCTGAAACTTTTAGAAGCAGTTTTTTTCCTAAAGCGCCACCTGGATGATATTTTGCAAAATCAGTAGCTTGAAAATTTTTCATCTCCATCAAACAAATTGCGAGAGCATCACCCATTACTAGTTGAGCTGTTGTACTATTTGTCGGGGCAAGATTATTCGGGCAAGCTTCTGCATCAACAGTAGTGTTAAGGATATAATCAGAGGTTTTTGCGAGAAACGAATTGATGTTTCCTGTCATTCCGATTAAGGTATTTCCAAAGGTTTTAATAATCGGAGCAAGAGCTTTTATTTCTGGACTGTTTCCGCTTTTTGAAATACAAATAATAACGTCTCCTGGCTGAACCATTCCCAAATCGCCATGTATCGCTTCGGATGCGTGCAAGAATAATGAAGGAGTTCCAGTTGAGTTCATTGTTGCAACAATTTTCTGTGCGATAATAGCGCTCTTTCCAATGCCTGTAACCACTAAACGCCCTGTACAATTGTAGATCGCCTGAACACTGTGAATGAAGTCGTCATCCAGCAGATCTGCTAATTTGATAATGGATTCACCTTCAGAATGTATGGCTTTCTTTGCTACGCGGAAAATGTTTTCTTTTGTTATCAATGAAGAATTGTTATAAATTTGTTGGTGTAAAAGAAAATAAGTATATTTATCTGTTGCAAATTTATACAAAATTACCATTAACACAGAATGAATTCAACCCAAATTGACATCTTCAAAGAAT
>JBBSQV010000206.1:0-3349 GCA_038243675.1 Flavobacteriales bacterium | reverse complement strand
CCGCCGCCGCGAACAGATCAGGTAAAATTTGTAAAACCTGTAGTCGCAAGGGCTGAGGAAGTTGTTGAAGAGGAGAAAAGTGATCAACCTGAAGTAGGTTCGGAGGTTGCGTCTCAACAAAAGGATAAGAAGATTATAAAAGATGGAGACATCTCCGTCAAAAGTAAAGACATTGTTAGCAGTAAAAAAGCACTCGACAATCTTGTAAAAAGTCTCAATGGCTATTATGAAAATGAAAGTCTTGACAAGTATGATGAAAGAATTTCTTACAACTTAAAAGTTCGAATTCCCTCTCAGAATTTTGAGAAGTTGATAAATGCAGTCGAAAATGGGAAGGACGAACTGCAGACAAAAAATGTGCAAGCACGTGATGTTACTGCGGAGTTTATGGATATCGAAACTAGGTTGAGTAATAAGCGGCAATATTTAAAACGATACCAGGATTTACTTTCAAAAGCAGGAACCGTAAAGGATATTATCGCAATTGAAGAGAATATCAGAAATCTTCAAGAAGAAATAGAAAGTTCAGTAGGGAGATTGAAATACCTTGGAGACCAAGTTTCTTATAGCACGCTGAACGTCAATCTTTATAGTGAAAAAGAGTATGTTTTTAAAGCTGAGCCGCAAGATAGTTTTTGGGAACGTTTTAAAACTTCATTATACGATGGATGGAATTCTATAGTTAGCTTTTTCCTTTTCACAATTGCGATTTGGCCGTTTATCTTAATTGGGATTGTTTTATTTTATGTTGTTAGACCGTGGTGGAAGAAGCGCCGTGATGGTCGAAAATCTTTGTAAATAAACAAACTTTTATAATTGGTCGTCCCTACGGGACTTCTTTTGCTGACTGGTTTCATTATCGGCGGAATAAATTCCGCCGTTACAATAATGGCCGTCCCTACGGGACTTGGATGGGAAGTTTATCCTTGTGATCATCGGAATAAATTCCGACGTTACAATAGTGGTCGTCCTATGGGACTTGGATGCGAGGGCCTTGGCTTGGACGTCGTCAGAATAAATTCCGCCGTTACAATAGTGGTCGTCCCTATTGGACTTGGATGCGAGGAATCTGGTTTGGGCATCAGGAAATAAATTCCGACGTTACAATATTAGTCGCCCATATGGGACTTGGATGCGAGGGATTTGGTTTGGACGTCATCAGAATAAATTCCGCCGTTAAATAGTGGTCGTTCCCATGGGACTTGGATTTTGGCGTCATTCTCTAGATCTCATTTCCGTCAGAATATATTCTGATGTTATAGAATTGGCGTTTATATTGGAAACTGGCAAGTATTGTGTGCAATGGATACCATCATCTCTGGAATAAATTCCGAAGTTATAATATGTATGATCTTTATATCACTTTTAAAACTGCAAAAAGTGTAAAAGTGCCATAAGTACGAGTGTATTTATCCTATAATTCTAATTGTAGGGTAGAAGTGTTAAAAAGCGGGAGAGGTAAAAAGAGTTTTCTTAATTTACTTCAGCAAATCTTTTAATCTTTCAATCTCCCTTAAAACTAACTCAGCCGAAATAAAAGGATTTATTTCGGCTGAGTAATTATAATATGAAAAGAAGTTTTACTGAATCTTTCCCACCATATCTTCTGGTTTTACCCAAGCATCAAAATCTTCTGCTGAAACATATCCTAAACGAACAGCCTCCTCTTTGAGAGTTGTTCCGTTTGCGTGTGCTGTTTGAGCGATTTCTGCTGATTTGTAGTAACCAATTTTTGTGTTTAATGCTGTAACAAGCATTAATGAATTGTCTACCAATTCTTTGATACGTTTGTGGTTAGGTTCGATTCCTTGCGCACAATGAATATCAAAAGACACACAAGCTTCTCCAAGTAATTCAGCCGACTGTAGGAAGTTTGCAGCCATTACTGGTTTGAAAACATTTAGCTCGTACTGCCCTTGCATTCCACCAACAGCGATTGCCATATCATTTCCGATTACTTGCGCGCAAACCATTGTAAGCGCTTCACACTGAGTCGGATTGACTTTTCCTGGCATAATAGAAGATCCTGGCTCGTTTGCCGGAATAATAATTTCGCCGATTCCAGAACGTGGTCCTGAAGCAAGCATACGTACGTCATTTGCAATTTTGTTTAAAGAAACTGCTAATTGTTTTAGAGCACCGTGAGATTCTACAATTGCATCATGAGCAGCAAGTGCTTCAAATTTGTTTGGAGCTGTAATAAAAGGAAGTCCTGTAAATTCAGCAATATACTCAGCAACTTTTACATCATATCCTTCTGGAGTATTAAGTCCAGTACCGACCGCAGTACCTCCAAGAGCAAGTTCTGATAGGTGAGGGAGGGTGTTTTTAAGTGCTTTTATTCCGTATTTTAATTGAGCGGCATAACCAGAAATCTCTTGTCCAAGTGTAAGTGGTGTTGCATCCATCAGGTGCGTACGTCCAATTTTTACAATGTTTTTGAATTCTTCGGCTTTTTGCTCTAGCGTTTTTTGAAGTTGTTCTACTCCAGGAATTGTAATTTCTACCGAAGCTTTGTAAGCTGCGATGTGCATTCCTGTTGGGAAAGTATCGTTTGAAGATTGAGATTTGTTCGCGTCATCATTTGCTTTTACAACTGCTTCTCCTTCGCCAATCTTAAAACCTGCCAATACCTGTGCGCGGTTTGCAATAACTTCATTGACATTCATATTACTTTGTGTTCCAGAACCTGTCTGCCAAATAACCAATGGAAATTGGTCGCTCAATTTACCTGCAAGAATTTCGTCGCATACTGCTGCGATTGCATCTCTTTTTTCGATACTAAGAACACCTAAGTCGTGGTTTGCATATGCTGCAGCTTTTTTAAGATACGCAAAACCTTCGATAATTTCTCTAGGCATTGAAGCTGCTGGTCCAATTTTAAAATTGTTGCGAGAACGTTCTGTTTGCGCACCCCAATATTTATCTGCAGGAACCTGCACTTCACCCATGGTGTCTTTTTCAATTCTGTATTCCATTATAAGATAGTTTTTATATTAATGTCAAAAAGTTTAATGTTACCGAAAAACCCTAGCCCTGATAGCAGTGGAAATCCTTTTTCTTTTTTTCTAAGAAAAAGAAAAAGATTGCAACGGATAGCAGGATAAAGCTCCTAAAAATGCTTGTTCAAATTTACACATAATTAAGAATCTATAAAAATGATTGTGGTTTTTAATTGCTAAGAAATAATATAACGCTTACATTTGCTTATAATTCAAAAACTCCGGAAAACATGTTTGAATTTCAACAGTACTTAGGTTTTTTAGTATTCCTTACCGTCTTAACGATGGGATTCTGGGTAATGTTCTTTGTGGTGGGCTTCGTATCCTATTGGGTTGGAGGTGCTACT
>JBBSQV010000205.1:0-3399 GCA_038243675.1 Flavobacteriales bacterium | reverse complement strand
TAAATGTTTTCACTTGAGTCGCCTTTTTTTAGATTATTATAGGCTTTTGTGCCTTGATCCGGCTGTCCATTGCAAGTTCTCAACCTGAAAGCTTTTTTTCAATGTGCCGGCAGGAGCTTCCTTCGGTCGCTCTGCCAGCCCAGAAAAAAATAGCTTTCAGGCCCTCGAAGCTTTCCATTGCCATCCGGGGCAGTAGCACTCCGCCCAACAACATATTAAAAACTAGTTTAGAACATTCTATTCAGAAACATATTTACGCAATGACTTCAGATAATATCCGCAAGCAATTTCTAGATTTCTTTCAAAGCAAAGGACACCTTATCGTTCCATCTGCACCAATCGTTCTTAAAGACGATCCAACCCTGATGTTTAACAACTCTGGAATGGCGCAGTTTAAAGAATATTTTTTAGGAAACGCCGAACCCAAAGCAGCAAGAATTGCCGATAGTCAAAAATGCCTAAGAGTTTCAGGAAAGCACAACGACCTAGAAGAAGTTGGTATCGATACCTACCACCACACAATGTTCGAAATGCTTGGAAACTGGTCTTTTGGAGATTACTTCAAAAAGGATGCAATCCAATGGGCTTGGGAACTTCTTACGGAAGTTTATAAAATTGACAAAGACATTCTATATGTAACTGTTTTCGAAGGTTCAGAAGAAGACAATGTGCCTTTTGATCAAGAATCGTGGGATATTTGGAAAGAATTAATTTCCGAAGACCGAATTCTATTAGGAAATAAAAAGGACAACTTTTGGGAAATGGGCGAGCAAGGACCTTGCGGTCCGTGTTCAGAAATCCACGTTGATATTCGTTCAGCCGAAGAAAAAGCAGTTATTTCAGGTAAAGATCTTGTCAACGCAGATCATCCACACGTTGTGGAAATCTGGAACAATGTATTTATGGAGTTCAACCGAAAGGCAAACGGTTCACTAGAAAAACTTCCTGCTCAGCACGTAGATACAGGAATGGGTTTTGAACGTCTTTGTATGGTTTTGCAAAATGTAAAATCAAACTATGATACAGATGTTTTTACACCGCTTATCACTCAAATTACAAAAATTACCGGAGCTACTTATACTATTGTGGCAAAGGATGATGAAGAAGAAAAAACAAATATTGCAATTCGTGTCATTGCAGATCACGTTCGTGCGGTTGCATTTGCAATTGCCGATGGTCAGCTTCCCGGAAATGGCGGCGCAGGATATGTAATTAGACGTATTCTACGTCGTGCGATCAGATACGGATTTACATTCCTTAATACTAAGGAAGCTTTTATCTACAAATTAGTGGATACTTTGGCTAAGCAAATGGGCGATTCATTTCCAGAAATCAGAACTCAAAAGGATTTGGTTGCGAATATTATTCGCGAAGAAGAAACATCATTCCTACGAACATTAGATCAAGGACTTCAATTGTTGGAGAATGTTATTAAAAGCACAGATGGAGAAATAGTTGATGGTCGCAAAGCTTTCGAACTATATGATACTTTCGGATTCCCAATTGATTTAACTGCACTTATTTTAAGAGAGCGCGGTTTAGATCTAGACGAAGCAGGATTTGCAGCCGCAATGCAAGAGCAAAAAACGCGCTCTCGTTCAGCGTCAGAAATTTCTACTACAGATTGGACAATTTTGGACGATTCAAAATCTGAAGAATTTGTTGGTTATGACGTTGATCAGCAAGCAGTAAAAATCACAAGATTTCGAAAAGTAGATTCTAAGAAAGACGGAGAATTGTACCAAATAGTTCTAAACAAAACACCTTTCTATCCAGAAGGTGGAGGACAAGTAGGAGATAAAGGAACATTATTTACTCCAAATCAAGCCATCGAAATCTTTGATACTAAGAAAGAGAACAACTTGATTATGCATTTTGCGAAAGAATTACCTGACAATGTCGAAGGGAAATTTATGGCGCTTGTTAATACAAATTTACGTGCCGAAGCAGCAAAAAATCATACAGCAACCCACTTAATGCATCAAGCGTTAAGATTATTTCTCGGAACGCACGTGGAGCAAAAAGGGTCTCTTGTAAGTCCAGATTATTTACGTTTTGACTTTTCGCATTTCGCAAAACTTTCAACCGAAGAAATTGAGCAAATAGAAAACTTCGTAAATCTAAAGATCCAGGAGCAGATTCCACTAATTGAAAGACGCAACGTACCTTTCGCGCAAGCGGTAGAAGAAGGGGCGATGGCATTATTTGGCGAGAAATACGGCGATACTGTTCGTGCAATCAAATTTGGCGATAGTATGGAACTTTGTGGAGGAATCCACGTGAAAAACACTTCAGATATTTGGCATTTCAAAATTATCAGCGAAGGAGCAGTTGCAGCGGGAATCAGACGAATTGAGGCAATTACAGGCGAAGCAGTAAAAACGTATTATGCTGATCAGGAAAATACCTTGGCATCAATTAAAGAAAGTTTAAAAAATCCGCAGGACACAATCAAAGCAGTTACACAGTTACAAGACGAAAACGCCAAACTTAAAAAGCAAGTTGAAGCATTGCAACGCGACAAAGTAAAAGGTCTAAAAGCAGAAATGGTAGCCGAATTCCAAGAGAAAAATGGCGTAAAATATCTTGCCAAAGAAGTTGATCTTGATGCTTCAGCCGCAAAAGATTTAGCTTACGAACTTGGAAACTTAGGAACAAATATTTTCATTGTTTTTGCTACTCAAGATCAAGGGAAGCCAATGCTTACCTGCTATGTTTCCAAAGAACTTGTTGCTTCATCAGATATTAACGCTGGAAAAGTAGTTCGCGAACTTGGAAAATACATTCAAGGTGGAGGAGGAGGACAACCGTTTTTCGCAACTGCAGGAGGTAAAAATCCAGCAGGAATTGCAGAAGCGCTGAGCAATGTTTCCAATTTCATCGCATAAATTTAAAAAAACCGAAAACGAATTTCAAATGCAGTTTTCAACAACTATAAATATAGAAAAGTCTAAATCTTCGATTGATTATCAGTCGAAGATTTTTTCTGTAGGTTCTTGTTTCGCGGTGAATATGGCGCAGAAACTGGAGTATTTCAAATTTCAAAGTAGCTGCAATCCTTTTGGAATACTATTTCATCCAATCGCAATTAAAAAATTTTTAAAAAATTCTTTAGAAGGAAAAATCTATTCGGAAGAAGACGTGTTTTTTGCCAACGAGCGCTACCATCATTTTGACGCACATTCAGATTTAAGTAGTCCGCGACTTCAAGAAATTCTGAAAAATCTAAATTCAAATTCTCAAAAAGCTGCTGAAGATTTAAAATCAGCAACACACATAATCATCACCCTTGGCACCGCTTGGGTTTATAGAAATATAGAAACCGACCAGATTGTTGCCAATTGCCATAAACTTCCACAGAAAAATTTCACCAAAGAAATTCTCTCTGTAGAAGCAATT
>JBBSQV010000204.1:0-3425 GCA_038243675.1 Flavobacteriales bacterium | reverse complement strand
TTTTAAAACTAATGACGAAGTAGTAAAATACGTGTCAGACAATAAAGGGATGATTGGTGTCATAGGAATTAATTGGATTTTACAGCCATCTCAAAACATGCAGCAATATATTGATAACATTCAAGTTCTCAGTGTAAAAGGATTGGAATCTCAAAACTTTATAGCTCCTACTCAAAACAACCTCGCAGAGGGAACATATCCTTTGGCACGTGATTTGTTTATCATCAATAGTCAAGGTAGAGCGGGACTCGGAATGGGATTTGCATCTTTTATCGCTGGTGAACGTGGACAGAGAATAATTTTAAAAGCTGGTTTGCTTCCAACTAGAATGCCGGGACGAAACTTAATACTCAGAAAGACAATTAACGTAGAAAAGAAATAAAAAATCGCTATGAATAATACAAAAATGAAAATTTTTACAATGACCTTGCTTGCGACGGGATTTGTAATGAACGCACAAGATGTTAGCCAAGCAGCGAAAGCTATTGATGCTGAGAAATATGACGCCGCCAAATCAATGTTGAAATCAATCTTGCAGTCTAATCCTAATGATGGTAGAGCTGCATATCTTTTAGGTCGTGAATATATTCGTGAAGAAAAAGTAGATTCAGCAAAAATATATTTTGACAAGGGTCTTACTGCCAAAAACGACGAGAAGCTAAATTATATTGGTCTTGCGGAAATAGCGCTTAACAATAATAATATGACTGCGGCGATGACCAATTTTGATCAAGCCACTCAAAAAATGAGGCGTAAAGATACTGAGCAATTAATCTACATTGGAAAAGCCTTTATTAACGCAGACAAACCAAATTATAACAAAGCTATTGAAGTCTTGAATAAAGCAAAGGCTGCAAACTCTGAAGATGCACAAGTTTTTCTTGCATTAGGGGACGCATACTTTGGTTTAAACAATCAAAATGAAGCTTATTCTAATTATAGAAACGCTTTTAGATTGGATAGTAAACTTTTGCGTGCAAAAATGCAATTAGGAGTATTATTAAAAGGAGCAAAAGCGTACAATGAAGCAATTACGTCTTTTAATGAAGTAATTGCACTTGATCCTAATTACGGGCCTGTTTACCGCGAGCTTGCAGAAACATATTACAAATGGGGAGCTAATGATAAAAGTAAATTTGATGCTAATATCAAAACTGCATTAGGGTTCTATGATAAATATATGGCATTGACTGATTATTCTTTAGACTCCAGAATGCGTCATGCCGATTTCTTAATTCTTGCAAGAGACTACAAGGCTCTAGAAAAAGAAGCAATCGCTATGCAAAAGTTAGACAAAGTAAATCCGAGAATTATGCGATACTTGGGGTATGCGGCATATGAAAATGGAAATACTGATGTTGCGATCACGTCATTAAATGAATATATTTCGAATCCAGCAAACAAGATTATTGGTCGTGATTACCTGTATCTAGGTTTGGCTAAAATCAAAAAGTCGTCTGAAATTGAAGGACAAACGGATAGCGCAATGTATGACAAAGGTATCGCTGATATTAAAAAAGCGGTTGAACTTGAGCCAACAACAACTGCTGATCTTAACGAATTAGGACAAGCAGCATATTCGAACAGAGATTTTAATAAAGCCGCTGCTATCTTCGAGATTGCAACTTCTAATCCAGAATCTCCAAACTTCTTAATTGACAACTTATATTTAGGAAACTCAATTTACTACGCTAATACTAGAAAAGATGTTGTAACAGTTGATAAAGTAGCACTTGCAAAAGCTGATAAAGCTTTCGGAAATGTGATCACGGCCTCTCCAACTACTGCAGATGCTTACATTTTTAGAGCTAGAACTAATAAGTTATTGGAGCAAGACGAAATGATGGCTCAGTACTACGAAGATTTTTTGAGAGTAGTAGGAGAGAAAGGTTCTGAAGAAATGGAAGCTAACAAAGTAAAAGCTGTAGAAGCTTACAACAATATTGGAGCACATTATGCAAATTCAGATAAATCAAAAGCCATTGAATATTTCAATAAGGCGTTAAGTTTAGATCCTGCAAATAACTATGCAACTCAATCTATTCAATCACTGAAATAGTTCTTACAATATATATTTATAGCAAAGCCGGCATATAGTCGGCTTTGTTGTTTATAAAAAGCAGTGAAATTTATTTCTTCTTGTTGATTTGGGCGAGACCTTTCGCCACAACGAATTCCTAAAGGTAGGATGTGAAATGTGGCTCAGGTCAGGCTCATATCTTTGTTTTAATATAAATGATAGTATTATTATCTTTAGAAAATCAATGATTGAAAACAAAACAAAGTTGCAGAATTGTGATCGGGCTAGATACATTTTAATGATATCGATGAACAGGTAAATCAACTTTGTTTTTATTACATACAAGTTTCAATAAGTACTTAAGCACTATTCTGTAAGACTAGATGTTGTATAATCATGAGCAAAAACATGTGTAATCTTTTGTTTTCAATACTAAAACAGAGAAGCTATGAACTTAAAGTATTGTGTAGGTCTTGATGTCGCCAGTAAGAAAATAGATGTCTGCATCTCTGTAATCGATGATTCACAGAAAGTTAAAGTTATATCAAGTAGATCCTTTATTAACTCTGTCTCGGGGTTTAAGACAATGGAAGAGTGGGTCAATAAGAACCATAAAGAGAAGCAGGTTGACTTGGTTCTTTGTATGGAAGCTACAGGAGTCTATCACGAGAACTGTGCGCTTTACTTCTTTGAAAAAGGCTTTAAAACATCTATTATTCTTCCTAATAAAGCGAAGCACTATTTGATTTCATTAGGTCTTAAATCAAAGAATGATAAAATAGACGCTAGAGGTTTATCCAGGATGGGTGCTGAACAATGCTTGGGACTGTGGGAACCAATGGGTAAATTTTTCTATGAGCTGCGACAGTATACTCGTCAATATCAAAATTTGCAAGAGCAGAAGACAGTTTTTAGAAATCAACTTCACGCCTTGAGACATGCGATGTATCAGAATAAAAAGATGATTAAACAACAAGAAGCGACCATCAAATTGTTTGATAAACAACTACTTGAACTTGTAGATTTAATAAAAAAACATCTTGCTTTGGATAAGATAGTTAAAGATAAAGTAAAAAACATTTGTCAAATAAAAGGTATTGGAATGCTAACAGTAGCGGCAGTTCTAGCAGAAACCAATGGTTTTGAGTTATTTAAAAACTACAAACAATTAGTGTCTTATGCTGGTTTTGATGTGGTTGAGCGAGAATCTGGTACAAGTACTGGCAAAACTAAAATTTCCAAAAAAGGAAATGGTCATTTGCGAAGAGCGATGTTTATGCCAGCCTTCACAGCGGTTAGGTATAAAGAAAAACCTTTGTTAGATCTCTTTAATCGAACCTTTGAAAAGCATGGAATAAAGATGAAGAGCTATGTAGCTGTACAAAAGAAATTGCTAGTACTGATC
>JBBSQV010000203.1:0-3525 GCA_038243675.1 Flavobacteriales bacterium | reverse complement strand
ATCAAATCTTGGGATAGAGTTATCTCTGCAAACGAAACAGGTGAAATCGTTAATGGTTTTGTAAAATGCAGAACTAAAGGTGGTATGATCGTTGACGTTTTTGGAATTGAAGCTTTCTTACCAGGATCTCAAATTGATGTTAAGCCAATTAGAGATTACGATGTGTACGTAAACAAAACAATGGAATTTAAAGTTGTGAAAATTAACCACGAATTTAAAAACGTTGTAGTTTCGCACAAAGCGCTTATCGAAGCGGATATCGAAGTTCAGAAGAAAGAGATCATCGGTCAATTACAAAAAGGACAAGTATTAGAAGGTGTTGTTAAAAACATTACTTCTTACGGTGTGTTTATTGACTTAGGTGGTGTAGATGGATTAATCCACATTACAGACCTTTCTTGGAGCAGAATTAATCACCCAAGTGAAGTTCTTGAACTAGATCAAAAATTAAATGTTGTAATCCTTGATTTCGATGATGAGAAAACAAGAATTCAATTAGGTCTTAAACAACTTAATGCTCACCCATGGGATGCACTAGATGCAGAACTTAAAGTAGGTGACAAAGTGAAAGGTAAAGTAGTTGTAATCGCAGATTACGGTGCATTTATCGAAGTAGCTGAAGGAGTAGAAGGACTTATCCACGTTTCTGAAATGTCATGGTCTACGCACTTACGTAGCGCACAAGATTTCGTGAAAGTTGGAGATATTGTAGAAGCTCAAATCTTGACTCTTGACCGTGAAGACCGTAAAATGTCTCTTGGTATCAAACAATTGTCTCAAGATCCTTGGACTGATATTACTTCTAAATACCCAGTTGGTTCACGCCACTCAGGTATCGTTAGAAACTTTACAAACTTTGGTATCTTCGTAGAACTAGAAGAAGGAATTGATGGATTAATTTACATTTCTGACCTTTCTTGGACTAAGAAAATCAAACACCCATCTGAATTTGTAAATGTTGGTGAAAAATTAGACGTTGTTGTTCTTGAACTTGATGTTGAAGGTCGCAAATTGTCTCTTGGACACAAACAAACAACAGAAAATCCTTGGGATAAATACGAAACTTCTTTCGCAGTTGGAACTGTTCATAACGGTGAAATCTCAGAAATCGTTGACAAAGGAGCTACTGTAGAATTTGGAGATGATATCGTTGCATTCATTCCTACTCGTCACCTTGAAAAAGAAGACGGTAAAAAATTGAAAAAAGGCGAATCTGCAGATTTCAAAGTAATCGAATTCAACAAAGAATTTAAAAGAGTTGTTGCATCACACACAGCTATTTTCCGTGAGGAAGAAGAGAAAAATGTAAAAGCAGCTTCAGAGAATACTTCAAGCTCTGCAAGCAACACGAATGCACCTGCTTCTACTTTAGGAGACAGCAATGACATTCTTGCAGCATTGAAAGCAAAAATGGAAAAAGGAGGTAACTAATCTTCTTCTCTAATAATAGAAAGCCTCGTAAGTAATTACGAGGCTTTTTTTTTGGGCGTGCCCTTCACCACAACGACTTTCTTAACATTGAAAAGACATTTGGCTCAGGTCAGGCTTTTCGCTCCCAATCTTTATTGCAGCTTTTGCTCCGCAAAGCCACAATAAAGGATTTCCACTGTAATTCTTCACGCGAGTACCACGGTAACATTGATGTTTTTGTCATAATTAAAAATAACTCATTGTAGAATAAATCATTACCTACTTTTATTATTTTTAAATTCTGTAATCATACATCAATAATAACTACTTTAGTGAAACTCAAATCTTCACAATAGCACTCATGAAAATAAAGCTACAATTTTTCTTGGCAGCGTTTCTGTTATTCGGTTTCAGCTCAATTGCTCAGAATGTTTACTACAGAACAAGTAGCGCAGAAGTATTTACTGAAGACCAATATAAAGCTAAGGTCCAAAAGTTATCAAAGGAAGGAAGAGTTCACGAATGGATTTTAAGGACAGATGTAAAACAAGATTCAATTATCAAATTGACTAGGTTAGGTGTCCAAGTCAATCCGGGCAATTTTGACCCTTATGCCGCTAGCAAAAATCAAATCAATAAAAAATTCCCAATTCAAAATTTTGTCAATACCGATAAAAAGAATTTCGAGAGAAATCATTTAGAAGGAAAGCCAACAGTTATCAATTTTTGGTTTACTCAATGTCCACCTTGTATAGCAGAAATTCCATTGCTAAATGATATGGTTGAAAAGTACGGTGACCAAGTAAATTTTATCAGTATTTCTTTTGATGACAAAGGTAAAATAGAACGGTTTTTAAAGAAGCAAAACTTCAATTTTGAACATATTGTAAATTCTAGAAAGCAAATAAGCGATTTAAAGATCTCAGCATATCCAACTACTTTAATCCTTGACAAAAATGGAGTAACCAAATTTCCCTATGGTGATTTAACGTATTTTGTCGGTGACATTGATATTATTTTGGATGGACTTTTATAGAGATTTGAAACACTTTTTTTTAGTTCTAAAAATGAAAGATTTTAATTTCTGAATTGCATAAAGTTGCTTATAGCCTCGTTCTCAATTTGTATCTTCGCGCATTGAAAAATGAAGCATACCAAATGAAATCAAACAAATCAATTGCAATATCATTAGGATTGCTTTCAGCATTATTTTTCGCAGTTACTTTTGTCCTAAATAGAACAATGTCGGTCGATGGCGGACATTGGGCGTGGAGTTCATCACTGCGTTTTTTCTGGATGCTTCCGTTTTTACTTATTCTAGTTTTTGCAAGAAAGAATCTCAAACCTCTATTGCAAGTAATGAAAGAAAAACCTGCACAATGGATTCTCTGGAGCACTGTTGGTTTTGGAATCTTCTACGCACCATTAACTTTTGCAGCAGCTTATGGGCCGTCGTGGTTGGTAGCAAGTACTTGGCAGATAACAATTGTGGCTGGAATGCTTTTAGCGCCGCTGATCAATAAGAAAAGTTTCAAAAATTCCATTTCATTACAATCACTTTTATTTTCTCTAATCATTTTGCTTGGTATCGCAATAATGCTAATCAGTCAAGCCAAATCAGTCTCAACCCAAGAACTTCTTCTAGGAACAATTCCCGTTTTAATTGCTGCATTTGCATATCCACTAGGCAATAGGAAAATGATGCAAGTCTCTGGCGGCAAACTAAATGCAATTCAGAGAACTTTGGGAATGACAATCGCAAGTTTACCGTTTTGGATTCTAATCTCACTTTACGGGATTTCGGTTAATGAATTTCCCACTGAAGTTCAAATTTATCAAACCTTGATTGTTGCTTTGTGTTCTGGCGTGATTGCCACAGTGCTATTTTTTATGGCAACAGACAAAGTTCAAAAAGACGAGAAGGCATTAGCATCTGTAGAAGCTACCCAATCGGCCGAAGTTATTTTTGCGTTAATTGGCGAAATTATAATTCTTAATATCGACCTGCCAGATAGTTATTCGATGATCGGAATTGCATTAGTAATTATCGGAATGTTGCTGCATAGTTTTAAGAAACAGAAAGTAAGTATTAAGACCTTCTAGGAGAATGTGTTT
>JBBSQV010000202.1:0-3633 GCA_038243675.1 Flavobacteriales bacterium | reverse complement strand
TCAAGATGCTGAAAATAAATTTGGAATTAGTAAAGGTCAGATGATTACTTTAGCGGCTGTCGCTGTTCCACTTATTATTATGTATTTGAAAAACAAATCAGAAGATGCAGAGGAAGCTGAATCTTTAAACAAGGCATTGGATAAAGACCATAATGGTAGCATTTTAAACAATCCATCGCAAGCAATGGAAAAAGAATCGGAAGGAAATTCGATTTTAGACCATATTTTTGGCGCAAAGAAAAGTGCCGTTGAAAGTTCGCTTGCAAGTCAAACTGGAATTTCGATGAGTACAATTGGACCATTGCTGGCTACTTTAGCTCCGCTTGTAATGGGTTATATCGGTAAACAAAAACAAGAATCAGGCGTGTCAAGTGGTGGTGGCTTGTCAGATTTGCTTGGTGGGATTTTAGGTAAAGCGTCTAGTGATGCACAAACGGAACCTAGTAACCCTTTGAATGATATTTTAGGCGGATTGCTTGGCGGCGGTAATAGTCAATCTGGCGGAAATCCTCTGAACGACATACTTGGTGGTTTGATGGGTGGCGGTTCTTCTAAAAAAGCTGACGAAGGTGGTTTAGGTGGACTTTTAGGAGGATTGTTTGGGAAGTAAAAATTTTATTGTAAGTATACAAGCCGTTTCAGATTGAGGCGGTTTTTTTTTGAAAATGATATGAAATTAGTGTTCAATCCTGTAGTCAGGGGCAAACATAAATACCGATAAATCTTGATTAATTAACTGATGCACAAAAGAAAATGTTAGTAATGACTGAACAACACATCAAAGCGGGTAGTCTTATTTCTCAAGACGATATGGACAAAAGGAATTTGGATTGGTTGGAGACAACGTAAAATTCATTGTGTTTACACATAAATTACTTGTTTGGAGTCTGCAGTTTTTTTATCTGGGGCTGAGCTTCTCTCGGTCGATGAGCTTGTCGAAGTCACTCGAATTACAAACATTTCTGAAGAAAAAAAATACGTCATAATAAACTTTTCCTTGCTAAAATCAGTTTTACTTAATTATGATAAGTTGAAGAAATTTACGATATTTAATGTCTAAATAATAAAAAATGGCAACAGTCGAAAATATAAGAAATGGATTAATTGATAAGATACTTTCTATTAAAAATAGAGATATTTTAGAAGCTCTTGATAAGCTGATTTCTGTTAGTTCACTTGAATCTGATATTGTTTTGTTAACAGATGAACAAAAAATAATGTTGGAAATGAGCGAAAGGGATATTGAAGCAGGAAATCTGATTTCTCAGGAAGCAATGGATAAAAGAAATCTTGAATGGCTAGATACGATGTAATTTGGACAAAAACAGCTGACTTTCAATTTGCTGGAATATTAGAATATTGGGTAAATTGGAATAAATCAAAGATCTATTCAAGGAAACTTATCAAGTTAGTTACGGAGAGAACAAACCAGATTGCTCGTACACCTTATATTTTTAAATCAACTGATTTCAAAGACATAAGAGTAGCTTCATTAGGAAATTTTAGTATTTACTACAAAATTTCAAATCACAAAATAATAATCACTGCATTTTGGGACAATAGACAAGACAAGAAAAAACTTGCGCATTTGTTACAAAATCTAAAATAAGTTTAGACGAAAATCGATCTAATCCCTAAAAGTTGCTTACAAAGAATATCAAAATTTCAATTTCCAACCCCTAATCTCTAATTCCCAATTCCCACCTATGCGCATTTCAATTCACTACGCCATCGTCGAACAATTTGAAGAATTACTCGGGAAAGAGTATGTCTTTAATGATTTTGATATCTGTCAAGAATATGGACACGATGAAACAGAGAATTTAAGTTTTCCGCCTTCGTTACTGTTGAAGCCACGAACTTCAGAAGAAATTGCGGAGATCTTGAAAATTGCAAATGAGCATAAAATTCCAGTTACTGCAATTGGTGGTCAAACAGGATTGAGTGGCGGTGCGCTTTGCGTTAGGCAAGGAATCGGACTTTCGATGGAGCGTTTTAATCAAATTATCGAAATCGATGAGAACAATCTACAAGTGACGGTTGAACCTGGCGTAATTACTCAAGTTTTACGCGATGCCGTTGCTCAAGTTGGATTGTTTTATCCACCCGACCCAAGTAGTCAAGGAAGTTGTTTTATCGGTGGAAACATCGCCGAAAACGCTGGCGGTGCTAGAGCTTTGAAATATGGAGTCACTAGAGATTACGTTCTCAACCTTGAAGTAGTATTGCCAAATGGCGAAATTATGTGGACTGGCGCTAATACTTTGAAAAATTCAACAGGTTACAATCTCACTCATTTGATGGTTGGGAGCGAAGGTACTTTGGGAATTGTCACCAAGATAGTTTTGAAACTGCTTCCGCAAAATAAGCACAACATCCTTATTCTAGTTCCGTTTTTTGACGCGACAGAAGCTTGTCAGGCGGTTGCGAAAATTTTCCAAGCAGGAATCGTTCCAAGTGCTTTGGAATTTATGGAAAGAGACGCCATCGACTGGACGCTGAAATACGTTGATGGAATTAGTATCGAAATTAAAAATGAGGTTCAAGCACATCTTTTGATTGAAGTTGACGGAAATTATCCAGATATGTTGTTTTCTGAAATTGAAAAAATCGCGGTGGTGCTGGAACAATTTTCTATTGACGAAATTCTTTTTGCCGATACCGAAGATCAGAAAAATGCACTTTGGAAATTACGCCGAGCGGTCAACGAAGCTGTAAAGGCAAATTCTACTTACAAGGAAGAAGATACAGTTGTTCCACGATATGAACTTCCTAAATTACTTTCGGGAATCAAATCAATCGGAAAGAAATACAATTTCAAAACTGTTTGTTACGGCCACGCAGGCGACGGAAACCTTCATATAAATATCATCAAAGGAGAATTAACCGATCACGAATGGAAATATGAAATTCCAAAAGCGATTCGTGAGATCTTCGAATTGACCGTTTCTTTAAAAGGGACTTTGTCCGGAGAACACGGAATTGGCTATGTTCAGAAAAGTTATATGGATATTGCTTTTAGCCGAAATCATTTATTACTGATGAAGTCTATCAAAAATGTTTTTGATCCAAACGGAATCCTTAATCCAGGTAAAATTTTCCCAGACGGACTTAAATAATGTCTTATCTTATTTAGCCTGAAATTCCGATAAAATAGTGTCAGGATTTTTGAAAGTTGGTTCTTTCTCAGTAATTGAAGCGACTCTTTTCTTGTTCAGCTTCATTGTAACATCTCCTTTTGTAGTAAAAAGCAAAATCCACATAAAAGGATTGTCGATATACGGAGAAAGGAACTCTTGAGCGTCTTTCAGTTCAATCACTTCTTCGGTTTCAATCAGCTCATCGTCATAAACTTTAAAAGTCACTCCCAGTTTCAATTCCGAATCTACAATTTTAGTTCTCACATAAATATTCTGTAAGGCCGGTTTCCCGATGGTTTTTGTCAAAGTAAGTTTGGCAAAAGTTCCATTGTTGATGCTATTTTGAAATTTAGTAAAGATCTCTGTAATGACTGCTGTATTGGGCATTTGTGTGTTTTGATGCAAATATACATCTTTTGAGTTTTCTCTAAAAAAAAATTGCGCCAATTAAGGCGCAATTCTTTAGTCTCTTTTCGGACTATTTTTCTTATCT
>JBBSQV010000201.1:0-3677 GCA_038243675.1 Flavobacteriales bacterium | reverse complement strand
TGGTTTTATCATAACTCGTAAGGTGCTATCATTGCTAAAGTAGCTTGACGCCCAGTTTATGAAAATGACTAATTTATTTTTCACACTCAAAATAAGCATTAAGTGGACAAACATCCATGTTAACCAAGCAAGTCTGCCTTGAAAACTGAAAGAGGGTAAGTCTACCACGGCTTTCCGTTTCCCTACTGTCGCCATCGAACCTTTGTCATGATATTCGTATTCTTGACGTATTAAGCTATGAGATAATTTTTTAAAATTCTTCGCCAGAACTTTAGCTTGCTCTATAGCGACACTAGCCACTTGTGGGTGTCCCGTTGGATATTTTGGAGTTGTCATCCAAGAAATATCACCCAAGGCGTACACGTCCTCTAATCCTATAATTTCATTATAGCGATCTACTACCAATCGACCTCCTCGAGTGTAAGTTTCTTCAGGAAAGCCTTCGATTTTATTTCCTATAATTCCTGCTGACCATATAACATTCCTAGCGGCAATGGTAGAGCCATCTCCTAATTCTACAGTTGTGCCGTCATAATCTTTTACAAGTGATCCATTCATTACAATAACACCCATTTCCTGCAAATATTCTTTTGAGACTTTCTTTGATTCATCACTCATGTTATTCAGCACGTTTGGCGCGCTTTCAATCACGTAGATAGTAAGTTTTGAGAAATCTTTATCTGGATAATCCTTCGGAAGAATATTGGTTTTCATCTCAGCAAGTGCTCCAGCTAGCTCGACTCCTGTCGGCCCACCACCCACAATTACGAAATTGAGAATTGCTTGCAGCTCATCGCCACTTTTAGAAACTGCTTCTTCAAATGTCTGGAGAATTCTATTTCGAAGTTGTAATGCTTCGGGAATTGATTTCATTGGAAAAGCATTTCTTTCCATCTTCTCATTTCCAAAGTAATTCGTTTTGCACCCTTGTGCCATTACCAGGTAATCATAAGGGAAATCTCCAGCAGTAGTATGTAATATTTTTGTAGCAGCATCAACTTTATTTACTTTACCAATTCTAATTCGAATGTTTTTTGAATGTTGAAATACTTTTCGCAAAGGAAATGCAACACTAGATGGTTCCAAGCGTGCAGTAGCGACTTGATACATCAATGGTTGAAATTGATGGTAGTTGTTCTTGTCAATAAGTAGAACTTCGTATTTAGACTTCTCTAAGTCCTGAGCTAGTCGCAGACCTGCGAAACCTGCTCCTACGATAATTATTCTTTTTGATGCATTCATGTTTTAATATTTTGGATGAGGAGTAATAATATATTAGAGAATTTATTCTAATTCTCTGTTGACGGTATTAATAGAAAAGGCAGGAGTACATATTGACATATATTCACATGACTCATCAAAAGGATTGGAATATTGCACTTGCGCACCTTTTGATATTTTGATTGATTGCCCAGTTTCTAATACTAGCACATCTCCATCAACTATAAACTGTTTTCTACCTTTAATAATATAGGTGTATTCATCGAACTCTGGGCTTTGAAATGGTTCAAACCAACCCGGAGGCGCGATCATGTGTGCGATCGATATATCTCTATTGTTTGTAGTCGCTAGTCCGTGATGCTCTTCTATAAGTTTGCCGTCGGTGGTAGGTACTACAAAAGGTTTTGATTGTATAAAATAATTTTTCATAAGTGTAGTTTTTGGAGTAGCGTTGACGCGAATATAGTACTCAAAATTAAAAGTCGCCAAAATATATCCAAATCAAAAAGAGATTCACAAAACTTTAATGCTTTTCTGCGCTTGGCATGTATTTTAATCGCTGTTGCTTCATTCTTATTTCCCTTTCATCAACTTATTCATTACACCAAAAATTCCTCTTATAAATGTGGCGCTTGTCACAACTTTTATCACAGATTTTGTGGCTGGACTCATAGTATTTGAACTGCTACGACTTCTTTTAGGTTTTATTTTCTCTTCCTGGATTTGCTTTTCCGCTGCTGCCTGTTCCATATCAGCAATTTTTTTGTTCAGAATTTCATAAGCACTTTCTCTGTCAATCACTTCGCTGTATTTGCGCACCAGTTTAGATTTCGAGTTTATTTGCTCAATTTCAGAATTGGTTAGAATGTCCATTCTACTTTCTGGCGCTCTCAGCATGACGGCCGCAAGAGGAGTAGGTATTCCTTTTTCATTTAACACCGTTACTAAAGCTTCTCCAATTCCAAGGGAAGTAAGAACTTGATCTGTTTTATAGTAGTCCGAAATAGGATAATTTTCAGATGTCATTTTAATTGCTTTCCTATCATTTGCCGTAAATGCGCGAAGAGCATGTTGAATTTTTAGCCCAAGTTGAGCCAAAATACCAGGCGGAATGTCCATCGGATTTTGGGTTATAAAGAATATTCCTACTCCTTTCGATCGTATCAACTTTACGATTGTTTCTATTTGATTAAGTAAAGCTTTGCTTGCTTCCTGAAAAATAAGATGCGCCTCATCAATAAATATTATAAGTTCAGGTTGTTCCGCGTCTCCTTTTTCGGGCATCTGTTCATAGATTTCTGCCAAAAGACTTAGCATAAATGTGGAATAGTTTCAGTTTACCTTGAATATCGGTGAGCCGAAGCACGTCTATGTAACCTTGGCCTTTCTCATTTATACGCATTAAATCATGATTGTCAAATGATGACTCTCAAAAGAATATGTCTCCACCTTGTTGTTCAAATTCGATTATTTTTCTTAATATAATTCCTGTTGTAGCAGTAGGTATTCGACCACAGTATTTTTCAATCACGGACTTTCCTTCTTCTCCTATATAATTGAGAACTTCTTGATATCTTAGAAAGCTAGAAGAGGCATTTCGTGATCTTCTAAATATTTTAAAATTACAGCAACAACACCACTTAAGTGTCGTTAAGGTCAAAGATCCTAGAAAGCAGGACTGGACCAAACTCTGAAACAGTTGCTCGCAACCTAACACCGTTTTGTTCGCTTAAAGTTAAAAATTCGGTAGGAAATGATTGAGGTACAAATAATCCATTCAATTTTTGCATGCTCTCAGCGATAAAAGATTTCTCCTATCCCTCTTTTGCAATCCCACTAAAATCACCTTTAATATCCATCATTAAAATTGGTACACCCTGAGCAGATAATTGTTCCGACAAAACTTGTATGGTTTTAGTCTTTCCTGTTCCCGTGGCGCCAGCGATTAATCCATGTCTATTGAGTGTTTTTAATGGTATATTTATAGATGCCTCAGAAACAACTTTTTCGTCTATCATCGCAGAACCTATAGTAATGCCTCTTCCTTTATGAGTGTATCCCGCATTAATGTGCTTTAAAAACTCAGCCGTGTTTCTCATAGAATGAATATTATTGTAATTGGTAACTGCAAGATACTTTAAAAAGCCTTGAACATTGGATTGCTGTAATAAAAATCGGTTTAATCCGTTGTTGATAAAACTGAATAATAGTGCTAGATTGCATTTAAATTTCAATTAGAATATTATAAGCTTCTTATTACTAATGCACTTGCAACAGCGTATCATAATAAAAGTAAAAAAAGTTTTTTTTATTGAAGTAAAAATTTAAATTTGCTCCTATCAAAAAATCAAATCTGATAATTAAACATTAATCAAAAGAACATTAAAATTTAAAAAAATGGCAAAAGTTAAAAAAGAAGTTGGTATTACAGGAGGAAATATATTTTCTTTAATTGT
>JBBSQV010000200.1:0-3774 GCA_038243675.1 Flavobacteriales bacterium | reverse complement strand
CCATTAGTTTAAAAACAGAAATAAAAAATCTCGGTTTCTTTAAAGGTAAGACAGATAAATGGAAAGGCAAAATTATAAAAATTATGAGTACTTGAAGTAAATATTATTGAATTGGAATTCTATCAATATCAACTGGAAGCCTTGCCAGCAATTCATAATTCAGTTGATTGCTTAATTCACTAAACGATGCTACCGAAATTTCGCTTTCGCCGTCAGTTCCTATCAAAGTTACAGTATCGCCCAAATTAGGATTTTCTACGTAACGCAAATCAATAATGAGCGAATTCATATTAATGTTTCCCAAGATTCCAGCACGTATCCCGCCAATCAACACCGTTCCAGCATTGCTCAACATTCGGCTATAGCCATCAGAATATCCTACAGGCACAACACCAACAATCATATTTTCACTCGCTTGATAGGCATTTCCATATCCGATGAATTCGCCCATTTTCACTTTCTTGATTGCCATAATATGACTTTTCCAAGTCAGCAATCTTTTCAAATTAAAGTGATCAAGTTTCTTTTTTAATAGATATTCCATTTTTACTTCTTGACTCGGCCAGAATCCAAATTGCAGAATCCCAATCCGAACCATATTAAAGCGCATTTTCTTCATTCGCAACGCCGCCGCGCTACAAGACGCGTGAACATATTCGGCATTATATCCTTTTTGTTCAAGGAGTGCTTTCAATTTCAGAAATAAATTTTTCTGTTGCTGAACTCGAATGTGATTCGAAATACTTTCTGCTCCAGCAAAATGTGTGCAGATTCCTTTTAAGACATAATTTTCAGCATTCGCATCCAACATAGGAAATACCAAATCTGAAAGCGTTGTTTCGGCGATTCCCGTTCTGTTCATTCCAGTTTCAAGCTCAATATGAATCAACGCTTTTTTGCCTAATCTTTTTGAAACGTCCATTGCAATTTCGAATTTCTCAATATCCGAAACGAAAAATTCTATGTTGTTCTCTATTACCCATTCCAATTGTGAATCGCTCGTATATCCCATTATCATAATCGGAATATCGGTTTTCAAAACTTTCTTGACTCTCACAGCTTCCTGAATACTAAAAACCGAAAAATGTTTAATGCCGCACTCCTCCGCCATCGGCACAAACGTTTCGATCCCGTGACCGTACGCATTTCCTTTTACCACAGACGAAATCAGGACATCTTTGCCCATTTCCTTGCGAAGAAAATCGATATTAAATTGTAATGCTTTCTGACTTAAAACTATTTCGCTTGTGTACTTCTTATCTCTCATTCAAAAAATTTCTTGCAATCTGTTCAAAAATATCGCTTCCAACTACGATTAGTTCATCTGGAAAATCATAATCTGGATTGTGCAAAGCTGGCTGATTAATTCCAGACCCAAGTCCAAACATTGCGCCTTTAAAGTTTTCGGTAAAAAGGCCAAAATCCTCTCCCCATTTCATTGGCGTTGCTAGGTGCTTAATATCCATATTTAATTCCGTAGCCGATTTCTCAATCAAATCCACCATTTCCGAATTATTATTATTAGCTTGAAATTCCTGCGTCCAACTTACTTCAGCGCGAAGTTCGTGTGCTTTGCATAAAGCCAAGGCTATTTTTTCTAGGTCAAGAGATTTTTGTTCGAGAATTTTATTATCCCACGATCGGATGGTTATATGAACTTCGCCATATCCAGCAGAAATTCCATAAGATTCCTCGCCCATCGTTGTGTAAACTGGAGTTACCAGAAAGAAGTTGTCATCATTGACATCAGTCGTGGCCAGACCAAGAGCATCTGTTAGAAATTTTGCCATCGCAAGTGCAGGATTAATACCCTTTTCAGGTTCTGCAGCGTGGCTGGTTTTTCCGTGAAATTTCACAATCATCGATCGTACTGCGGGAGTAAAAGCTCCTTTTCTGATTCCCACTTGTCCCATCGGAAATCCTGGCGTATTATGAAGCGAAACCACAGCATCAATTTTCAGATTTTGAAATTTGGCATCTGCACTTACTTCTTTTGCACCCATTCCGTTTTCTTCGGCAGGCTGAAATAGCAAATACACCATTCCGTTATCAGGTCTGTTTTTAGAAAGATTATATCCAAGTCGACATAATATCACACTATGACCGTCGTGTCCACATTTGTGACTCACACCTTCAAAAACCGACTGATGTTCAAAAGTGTTTATCTCTTGAATTGGCAGCGCGTCAAGCTCCGCCCGAATCATAATAGATTTTCCAACCGAAGTACCAAATCCAAACAGCAATCCCGTTTGTCCGACTTCTAGTGAAACATCTGGTTTAAGTGGCGCTATAAATTCTTGAATCCGTTTCTTAGTTTCAAATTCAAATTCCGAAACCTCTGGATATTTGTGTAGTATTCGTCTAAAATCTTGAAAATCTTGTGTTGTGAGGGAAATGGTATTTGCAGTCATAACCGTAAATATAAAGAATCTCAAACTTTTTGTTGGAGTGGAGGTTGTTAAAATAAAGTTTATGGATTGCTTGGAATGTTAATTTGGAAGAGGTTTTAGAACATTACACTTCGGATAAGCAAAAAGGTTTAAATCGTTTTCACGATAATTTGCCAGTTCCTTTTGATTGATGATTATCTAGTGTTCAAAACTTTAACAAATAATACTATTCGAAATGATAACTTTTAAGTTGACTTTGTTAAATGGAATCTCATCGACAAATCATTTTTCATAGACACTATTTCACTGACTTCTACCTAGAGCAGAATGATAAAGTGCAGGAAAAGATTGAATATGTATTTAAGATTTTACAAACTGTCCAAAAAGTTCCAAAAAAGTTTTTTGATTACATAACTGGAACTGACGGTCTTTATGAGATTCGAATAGAGGTGGAAAGTAATATTTTTAGAATATTTTCCTGCTTTGATAAAGGTAACTTGGTGGTTCTATGTAACAGCTTTCAAAAGAAATCGCAGAAGACGCCTAAAAATAAAATTGAATTAGCCTTAAAATTAAAAGGCGAATATTTTACTACTAAAAGTTTATAATTATGAAAGATGATGCTATTAAGAACGCTAAAAACTTTGATGAGTTACTAGATATTAAATATGGTAAGGCTGGGTCTGATAATAGAGATAAGTTCGAAGAAGATGCGCAGTATTTCATTATAAGCGAAATGCTTAAAGCAGCTCGTAAAGAAGCTAATATGACGCAAGAGCAACTAGCAGAAAAGATTGGGACAGAGAAAAGTTACATATCCAGAATAGAGAACGGGAAGTGCGATATTCAACTTTCAACTTTATACAGAATCTTTGAATATGGATTAGGTAGGCAAGTTAGAATTGTGTTTGATTAGGTATATGTGTCAATATAGTTAGTTTCTGACTTCATTAGAGGCGCTAACTTCAATTATTTACAAGAAGTTGTGTTCTTATGTCATTTAGCCCAGATGGGAGTGAAAATCCTTTTGTAGGCAGACGACAGTTTTTGCTGCTGCAAAAATAGCGACCGGAGGAAGCTCATTTTGTGGCTTGCAAAAACGGAGTATGACAAAAAAGATTGGAAAGTACAGCTGGAAATAGCTCCTTAAAAATAGTCTGGTAATTTAAAAGATTCGGCTGAACGAAAAAAAAGATTTCGAAAGAAAAAATAAAATGGTTTTTCAAGTCTTGATGAAAGAGTAATCTCGCAAATTCTTAAAAACAAAAAAGTCCGATATTTCTATCGGACTTCTGATGTGCTCCCCCTCTTGGGCTCGAACCAAGGACCCTCTGATTAACAGTCAGATGCTCTAACCAACTGAGCTAAGGAGGAAGGCTGATTG
>JBBSQV010000199.1:0-3793 GCA_038243675.1 Flavobacteriales bacterium | reverse complement strand
GCAATTGCAATTGACTGCGCCTCAAATGCACCTATCACAATAGGTAATTTGCGGTCTCCATCAGCTTCATTCAAAATTAAAGCGTAGGCACCATTTTGCGTTTGACTGTAAGAAATTCCTTTTATAGTTAGTTTTACGAGGCTCATATTATGAAAAAATGTATTCGGTATTTAAATTATGCGTATCCAACAAAGGTCGGAAATCAAAATTCAATAATTTAGAAAAAGTCATTAACTTATTCTTTATAGTATTAAAAAAATAAGCTGCCTTCATTCTGTTTACACAAAATTAAGGCAGCTCAAATATATAACAAAGTTTAATTACGAGTTAGCCGCTTTAAACTCTTTTAGTTTTTCGGTAAGTTTCGGTACAATTTCAAAAGCATCGCCAACAATTCCGTAATCAGCTACTTTAAAGAATGGTGCATCTGCATCAGGATTAATCACTACTTTCACTTTAGATGCGCTGATTCCTGCAATATGCTGAATAGCACCAGAAATTCCAATTGCGATATAAAGGTTGGCTGCAACAGGTTTTCCTGTCTGACCTACGTGCTCATTGTGAGGTCTCCAACCTAAATCTGAAACAGGCTTGCTACAAGCAGTAGCAGCACCTAAAACTGAAGCTAAATCCTCAATCATTCCCCAGTTTTCTGGACCTTTCATCCCACGGCCTGCAGAAACAACAATTTCGGCATCTGCAATTGTTACTTGACCTTTTACTTTATCAACTGATTCAGTTTTTACACCAAAATCATTTTCACCAATCGATGGAGAAAAGTCTTCTTCGGTCATACTTGAAGCACTTTCTACAATTCCGTAAGAATTTTTGGCTAAAGCTAAAACTTTTACGTCTGTAGTAATGTCTGTCATAACGAAAGCTTTGTTGGAAAAAGCTGAACGTTTTACTTCAAATGGGCTAGTGCTTACAGGCAATCCAATAACATTAGATGCATATCCTGCTTGTAAACTAACCGCCAAAAGAGGCGCTAAGTACAAACTGTCTGTTGAAGAAGAAAGTACAATTACTTTTTGATCTCCTTGTTGTGCTGCTTGTTTAAGAACGTCAGCATACGCTTTCGCTGAAAAGTTTTTAAGTTGATCGTTATTTACTTTTAAAACTTTATCAACTCCGTATTTTGAAAGTTCACTTACATCAGTTGCATTGATTGTAAGTGCTGTAACTGTAGTATTTAATGTCTCGGCAAGTTTTTTTGCATAAGAAGCAAGCTCGAAAGCTACTTTCTTAAATTTACCTTCTGCAGATTCTGCGTATATTAATATTGACATAGTAATTGCGATTTATTATTTATAAATGGTGCGCTCGATAAGCGCTCAAGAAAAAATGTATTAGATAACTTTAGCTTCTGTATGCAACAGATTAATTAGCTCATCAAGATTGTCTGGACTAATCATTTTTACGCTAGACTTAGCTGCTGGCTTTTCAAACTTAACTGCTTTTGTATTCGCGTCTGCATCTACTGGCTCTAATACTGTAAGTGCTTTTGTTCTTGCAGTCATAATTCCGCGCATATTTGGGATGCGTAAATCTTTTTCTTCAACAAGTCCTTTTTGTCCTCCGATGATAAGTGGCAAAGTAGTAGAAACAGTTTCTTTTCCACCGTCAATTTCACGGATAGCTGTTACATTTGTTCCATCAACTTCGATATTGATACAAGAGTTTACAAAGTTTGAACTTGTAAGTCCTGCAATCATTCCTGGAACCATTTGTCCGTTGTAGTCTAGCGATTCTTTTCCTGCAATGACAAGATCATAACCACCATTTTTAATTACTTCGGCAAGTTGTTTAGCAACAAATATTCCGTCAGTTGGCGCTGCGTTTACACGAATTGCTTCGTTTGCACCAATAGCAAGAGCTTTACGCAAAGTAGGCTCAGTTTCTGGTCCACCAACGTTAACAACTGTTACAGTTGCTCCTTGTTTTTCTTGAAACCAAATAGCTCTTGTAAGACCAAATTCGTCATTTGGATTGATAACAAACTGAACTCCGCTTGTGTCAAACTCAGAATCAGAATTCGTAAAATTTATTTTTGAAGTCGTGTCTGGCACGTGACTAATACAAACTAATATTTTCATTATTTTAGATATTTTTTATCAAACTAATTTCAGATGACGAAATTAAGAATTATAATTTAAAATTGTACTATGCGTGCATACTTAATTTGTATTAAATCTTTGCTAAAGCGGTCTATTTCAGCCTTTGAAGAGGAGAATGTTGAAATTAATTGCATTATTTGTTTTTAAACGGAGATTCTAGCCCTGATAGACGTGTAAATCCCGGAGTTAGCAATGCTATTTTTTACTGACAGAAAAGAGCGACCAACGGAAGCTCCTTTTATGGCATTGTAAAAAAAGCATTGCTGCGAGGAATTGAAGCAGATAGCGGGACTAGCTCCAAAAAATAATGCTATTTAAGCTGATCAAAAAGCGTATTTAACGACTCAGAATAGGATGGATGTGAGAAAATTCCGTTCCGAATATCTTCTGCTTTAAGGTTTCCCTGCATCGCCATTTGCAAAACCGTAGCCACCTCGCCACCTTCCGATCCGACGATTGCCACGCCTAAGATCTTATTGGTTTTATTGTCAATGATAGCTTTCCACAGCCCTTCGGTGCTGCCACTTTCGATGCCACGAGTGATGCGCTTGCCGGGAATACTGATGATTTCGACATCTAATTTCTGCTCTTTTGCGTCGTGTTCGCTAATTCCAATTCGGCCTAATTGTGGATCGGTATACATACAATACGGAATCGGTCGACTTTGGTACGAACGCTTTTTGTCGTGTAAAATATTATCGCGGACGATGCGGAAATCATCGTATGCAATCTGAGTAAATTGCGGGCCGCCTTTGATGTCTCCGAGCGCAAAAACGCCTTTGATATTAGTCTCCAGGTTTTTATCGACTTTGATGAAACCATCTTCGTCAACTTTTATATTTGCGTTTTCTAGGGTGAGTGATTCGCTGTTGGGAATCCTGCCAGTAGCAACAAAAAGGTGAGTGCCGTG
This sequence comes from Flavobacteriales bacterium, assembly GCA_038243675.1. Taxonomy (GTDB): domain Bacteria; phylum Bacteroidota; class Bacteroidia; order Flavobacteriales; family Flavobacteriaceae; genus Flavobacterium. The sequence continues at coordinate 766 of JBBSQV010000199.1, read as the reverse complement.
AATCTGCTTCTCCTTTTTATCTTCTGAAATTGTAACCGAAATTTTTCCGTCTTTTTCCGAAACCTTGACGGCATCTGATTTCAAATGAAATTCTATTCCTTCATCTTGCAGACATTCCAAAATGGATTGGGCAATGTCATCATCCTCTTTGGACATCAGTTTCTCAGAGCGTTCGACAACCGTAGTTTTGGATCCCAATCTGCTATACATCTGACCGAGTTCGAGGCCGATATAACTGCCGCCGAGAACTATTAATTGCTCCGGAATCTCTTTGAGTTCCAGCAAAGAAGTCGAATCGTAGTATTTTACATTTTTTAAACCTTCGATTTCGGGAATCATCGGGCGGCAACCCGCATTTATAAAAATATATTCGGCGGTGTATTCCTGTGTCTTGCCATTTTCGTTGGTTACCGTAATAACTTTTTCACCCGAAAAAGAAGCGGTGCCGATGATGATTTCAAGGTTTTTACTTTCTGAAAGTCGTTTTTCAAGTCCTTTTCGAGAATCTAAAACAATTTTATCTTTCCGTTTTTGAGTAGTTTCAAAATCGATATTCATTTGCTCAGTAGAAATCCCGTGTTTCTCTGAAGTATTAATTAGATGTACGACTTTAGCGGAAGCGATCAGAGTTTTGGAAGGTGTGCAACCATCATTCAGACAAGTACCACCAATATGAGATTGATGTTTCTCTATAAGAATTGTTTTCATTCCCGAATTAGCCAGCGACATCGCTAGAGGATTTCCCGCTTGTCCGGAGCCGATGATT
>JBBSQV010000198.1:0-3886 GCA_038243675.1 Flavobacteriales bacterium | reverse complement strand
TCAATCGTTCAAATTATTGATTTGTCTAGTATCAAAGTTATTTATGAAAATTGAAGTCAATTTCTAATGAATATTGTCACCTGCTTTTCTGGTGCTTGCCTGTGGCGAGTACCTGTTTACAATTGAAAATTACTCAGAGCGTCTGTGACGCGGCTATAACAAAAAATATTTTTTAACGATCCGCGTTGCAAACGCTCTATTTACGTATCTCAAGAAAGTCGGTACTCGTTGTAAACGAGCACCAGAAGAAGTGAGTATTTCGTGATGCAATTAGGAAAATAAATTTCTGAATTATGGCAAACGCTTTTTATAGGTCGTCGTCTTCTTATCGCCAAACTTTTCCATAATTCCAGTTTCTACCGCTTTCTTTAAATCTCTGCTCGCTGTCGCCGAGGACAAATCTTTGAAGTAATTCATATAATCTTTTCTAGTAAAGTCGTGGACATAATTCTCAGCGAATATTTGAATCCGGTCTATACTTGTGAGTTTTTTTGTAGAGTTTTCTAGAAGTTCACTTAAAGAATTATCAATTATACTCAGCATATATTCTATAAACTTTGTTGATTTTCCTTCTTTATCAGAAGCAGACAATGCTTGATAGTAAGCTGATTGATTTTTTGAAATTAAAGTTTCGAAAGGTAAAAATTCAAATAGCGGATACTCATTCATCAAAATCAAAGTTTGCCACAATCTTCCCATTCGTCCATTGCCATCCATAAACGGATGGATAAATTCCATTTCGTAATGAAATACACAACTTTTAATTAAAGAGATTTCAGATTTATCTTTTAAATATTTAAACAAATCTTTCATTAAATAAGGGACATTAGAATGTGGCGGTGCGATATGCTCAACTTCCAAACCCTTCATTATACCTACTCCTTTGTTTCGATATTTACCAGCATTCTCAACAAGACCTTTCATTAGAGTTTTATGCGCTTTGAGAAAATCTTTTTCGATATTATATTTGAAACTTTTCAAATTCTTGTAAACTTCTAACGCATTCAAAACTTCTTCAATATCTTTTTGCGGGCCAATAACTCTTTTGTTTTCGCGTATTGCTGTGATCTGTTCTTCGGATAAAGAATTCCCCTCAATACTTAACGACGATTGAATGGTTTTAATTTGGTTTTGTTTCCTCAGGCTGGGATTTGTCTTGACTATAAATTTTGCATTCACTTCGCCAATCTTTTCAGAGATAGATGAAATTTTCTTGAGAATCAAAGGCGTGATTTCGTAAGGTGGTTTCATTTTGATAGTATCATCTGATACTATCAAAAGTAATAAAAATTTGATTTATCAGTGTGTATTTTATAAAAAAAAATAGAACACTCAAGATCACGATTTCGATTATTTACAAGAAATTTACAATGAAATCTACCAGTTAAAAGAAAGAAGGAATCTCTAAATTGAATCTTTATAAATGTTCTTAATGCTTTATTTTGCGACTCTGCAACAACGTTTTACTATTTCCAATCAACTTGCAGATTCTTGAAAATCATTTTTGGATATTCCTTTCCTATAGCATTTGTAAATATAATTGCTAAATTGCTGATAATCGGCATTTCTTCTCCAATTTTATTTATTGTAATGGTGAATTTTAATGGTAGATTTTTTTGAAATTCCTTAACATAATTGATGTTGCCAAACTGAAACTTTACAGCATTGTAATTGTTCCCTCTTGGATCAATTATTAATGTTTTATAAGAATCTGCTCGAAATGGTCTTATAACTCCTTGATTTTCCACTAAACCTTCGATCGTAATTGTTCCTGTATCGCTTTTCCCAGTAACAGAATTTATTTTAACAATAAAACCATCTTCTTCAACTACTATTTTTGAATTCAGCAACTTTAAAGTTTCTTTGTAATAAGCGATTTCTTTTTCTAATTCTTCTTTAATATCATCGCAATTTTGTTGCGAAAATGCTGTACTGCAAGACAATAGTATTAGGAAACTGCAAAGAAAAATATTTTTGATCATTAAATTTAAATTAAAATATTATTAAAAATAGACAGTTGAGTATGGACTTTCAGTCTAACTAAATTATTTGCGAATATAAACAATCTCTCAAAGCTAAACTCAATTATTAGATTGATTAATTTAAATGCATTAATCTCCTACTATCCCCAACTCCCCTAGCCCGGAATGCAACGAAAATCCCGGAGGTCCAAAAACTATTTTTTTGCCGACACAGAAGAGCGACCAAAGGAAGCTCCTTATGTGGCACTGCAAAAAAAGTTTTTGGGCTGAGGACTAGGAGAAAAATGCCGGATAAAGCTGCAAATAAAAAGCAAGATGTCTGATAACTAATGCTTATTTTTGCACAACTTCTGTAGAAATTACAGCGACTTTAAAAAAATTTAAACGATGTTAGAGAATCCAAAAAGATATACGATTACGGCTGCATTGCCTTATACAAACGGGCCGATTCACATTGGCCACCTTGCAGGTGTGTACGTTCCTGCCGATATTTATTCACGCTATTTGCGTCTTCAAGGGCGCGATGTTGCCTTTATTTGCGGGAGTGACGAGCACGGTGTTGCGATCTCTATGAAAGCCAAAAAAGAAAGTGTGAGTCCGCAGGAAATTATTGATAAATATGATGCAATTATTCGTCAGTCGTTTGAAGATTTTGGAATTTCGTTTGATAATTATTCTCGAACTTCATCTAAAATTCACCACGATACCGCTAAGGAATTTTTCAAAAAACTATACGATCAAGGCGATTTTATCGAGGAAGTGACGGAGCAGCTTTATGATGCGAAAGCCGAGCAGTTTCTTGCTGACCGATTTGTAACTGGTACTTGCCCAAAATGTGGCAACGAGGAAGCATACGGTGATCAATGCGAAAAATGTGGATCGACGTTGAATGCTACCGATTTGATAAACCCAAAATCGACAATTACGGGCGATGTGCCTGTAATGAAAAAGACAAAACATTGGTTTTTGCCTTTGGACAGATACCAAGATTTCCTGACAAAATGGATTTTGGAAGGGCACGCAAAAGACTGGAAAACCAACGTTCTTGGTCAAGTAAAATCTTGGCTTGACGACGGACTAAAACCGCGCGCTGTCACTCGCGATCTTGACTGGGGAATAGATGTGCCGGTGGATGGCGCCGAAGGAAAGAAACTTTATGTGTGGTTTGATGCGCCAATTGGATACATCTCGAGCACCAAAGAATGGGCCGCGAGAGAGGGTAAAAACTGGGAAGATTACTGGAAAAAAGAAGACACAAAACTGGTTCACTTTATTGGGAAAGACAATATTGTATTTCATTGTATTATTTTTCCAGCGATGCTTAAAGCAGAAGGAACTTTTATTATGCCTGACAACGTGCCTGCGAACGAATTTTTGAATCTTGAAGGCAACAAACTTTCGACTTCCAAAAATTGGGCGGTTTGGTTGCCTGAATATTTAAAGGATTTCCCTGAAAAGCAAGACGTTTTGCGTTACGCTTTGACCGCAAATGCTCCAGAAACGAAGGATAATGACTTTACGTGGAAAGATTTTCAAGCGCGCAACAACAATGAACTTGCGGCGGTTTATGGGAATTTCATCAATCGCGTGGTTGTTCTAACCAATAAATATTACGATGGAATTGTACCGGAACCTCAAGAATTTCACGAAATCGATGAGCAAACGCTGGCTGAACTTCGTGCTTATCCAGCAGTAATCAGTAGCAGTATTGAGCGTTACCGTTTCCGTGAAGCGTTGGGCGAAGTGATGAATGTTGCTCGTCTCGGAAATAAATACCTTGCTGACGAAGAACCTTGGAAAATGGTAAAAACTGATCCAGAGCGCGTGAAAACTCAAATGTATGTTGCTTTGCAAATTGCAACTGCACTTAGCGTTCTTTGCGAACCTTTCTTGCCTTTTACAGC
>JBBSQV010000197.1:0-3920 GCA_038243675.1 Flavobacteriales bacterium | reverse complement strand
TCAACTGCTGCAATTGTTGGTTTGCTATCCACAGTTACATTTACAGTAGTACTCACAACTTGATCAAACTGATCTTTTATTGAAATTGTAATAAGATCCGTTCCTACTGCATCCGAAAGATATTTGTAAGTGAAATTGGAAGTATTTAGTGGCATATTAACGTAGGTATTCGTTGGGATTACTGAGCCAGTACTAGATTTAAAAACCGCCTGTGTATTAGATTCAAACTTTACTTGATACTGCCAAGTAGATATGGTGTTATTAGTAACAAATGAAAAATCTTTCAGCTGCGTTTGTTTTGTAGTCAATGCTCCAGAAGAAACCACTGTGAAAATTTTTGGATTCACTTTTAGATTAAAAGTAACTTCTTTCTCTACATTCTGCGAATTCACAACGACTAATGTTAAGCTCTGTACTCCTAAAGTTGATGGAGTAAATGACACATTTATATTACCTGCAACTGTAGATACTAGTTCGTTTGGCACAGCCAAAGTAGAATTAATTAGAACTGTTCCTGGAGAACTTGACAATGCTTTAATGCTATAAGTGTCTGCTCCTGTTCCAATGTTTTGCAAAGCCAGCGAAAAAGTAAAAGTTGTGGTTACAACATCCTCATATAATGGTTGCATATTATTGGCCACAAAAGTGAAGCTTAAATCTTCCACTATTTTTACAAGAACTTGCTTTTCTTTTGTTAGTCCAGATTCATCTGTAAGAGTTATTTTAAGAACAAACTCTCCCTTCGCAGTTCCTTTTAATTTTAATGGTAAAAGATTATCCTCATTAAAGGAAACTGGATACTTCACGTTCTTAAGCAGCGTAACATTATTGTCTATTATGTCTACATCTTGGCAATCATACGAGAAACTGAAAGTCTTAGAATCCGAATTGTTGAAAAATGTAGTGAGCTCCAAAGCAAAGGTTTTTTCGCTAAAAAGCACGACACTATTATTGTCGATATTATTGATTTTAAACTCGAAATTTGTTCCATACTCTAATTCTTTAGAACAAGATGAAACGAATATAAAAGATAAAAATAGTAAGATTTTGATATGTAAGGTTTTCATATTTTTAAATTGAAGATGATTTATAAATTAAATTTAATTCCCACGGCAAGAAATGGATTTGCCTTTCCAGTAGTACTAATTACATTGTAGTTCTCTTGAGCTCTCAAAAGAATTGAGATGGTATCGCTCAAATAAAAATCAGCTTGTAATACACCGTATACTCCAGCAATAAAACCACTTTCTGAAACTAATACAATATCTTCTGGAGTTGGTATGCTCTCGTAACCGCCACTTACACCTCCACCGATGTTAATCGAAATACTATTAGTGGCATTTCTAATAACTGAATGTAGGTAACCAACATTTAAAGTTGTGTTCGAGAAAGTAATAGGGGTTTCGCCTTCTTCTTTAAATATAGAGTGTAGAACCGCAAACTCATAGTTAGCATTTTCGCTAGTATAAGTGTAATTGCCCATAAAGCCTAAACCCTTTTCTGCTGTGATTCCACCCATAAATGCTAAGGACGATGTTTTCTGTTGTGCATAGCTAAACGAAGAAATAAGTATCGTGAATGCAATTATTAAATTGTTTTTCATAAGATCTAATTAAATTTTTAAAGGATTATTGATAATGAAATTGTTGATATACAAAGTTTGATTTCTTTCCCCATTTGCTTCATTGAGTTCAAAAACAAAAGTTTTGTTTTTATCAATTGTAAATTGATCATAAACAAAAATAAATTTGCGATTTGAAGCCGCTGGAATTTCTCTATTGGAATTGAAAATTTGAATCGGATTTTTTTCTAAATATTGATTTGATGAAGCTTTCTCTTTTGATTGCTTTACATAAGACTTGATGTAGTTGATATTGTAATCGATGTTTGAATTATTAATGATTGAAATCAAAACTATTAAAACTCAATTAGAAACGATCTAATAATTAATTTAATCCCTATAACCTCAACCGAAGTTGATTGCCTTTTTTGGTGAGCTCAACAACTTTTTCCTGTGAGGCAATGCATTTCACTCTAGCAAGAATGCCTTCGGAGAAAGCCTAATATCAATGATCTCCAAGCTGTTACGATCTTTTCGAATATTTTAATGTAATCATTCTGCCTTCAACCAAGGAAAGATCAATTTTCTGATGAATTCAACGGCAATTTCTTTTGAAATAACCAAGATCTCTAACACGACTGCATTCGGCGAAAGTCCAATATTAATGAGTCTGAATTCAAGCATTTTTTAGCAGCGATTAAAAATGAATGTAATCCTTATAGCTTCAACCGAAGTAGAGTCCCTTTTTTGGTCAATTCAACGGAATTTTCCTCTGAAATAATTTATCTCTATCTAGCACGAGTCACTTCGGCGAAAGCCAAAAAAAAAAATGCCCGAAACTAAGAAGCTTCGAGCATTTTTTTAAATAATTATCTGAGGATTACATCATCCCTGGCATACCTCCACCCATTGGGTTTGAGCTATTTTCTTCTTTAATATCAACTAAAGCACACTCTGTAGTAAGGATCATTCCCGCAACAGAAGCAGCGTTTTCTAGAGCAACTCTAGTCACTTTTTTAGGGTCGATAATTCCCGCAGCAAGCATATCTACATACTCGTCAGTTTTGGCATTGTAACCAAAATTCCCAGTACCTTCGGCAACTTTTGCAACAACTACAGATCCTTCAAGACCAGCATTTTCTACAATAGTACGAAGTGGAGACTCGATAGCACGAGCAACAATCTGAATGCCTGTTAATTCGTCTGGATGTGCAGGCACGATAGCGCTAAGAGAAGCTTTCGCTCTCAACAAAGCAACACCACCACCTGCAACAATACCTTCTTCTACAGCTGCGCGAGTCGCGTGAAGTGCATCATCTACACGGTCTTTTTTCTCTTTCATCTCAACCTCAGAAGCAGCACCTACATAAAGTACAGCTACTCCGCCAGCAAGTTTAGCAAGACGTTCTTGCAACTTTTCTTTGTCGTAATCTGAAGTTGTAGTTTCAATCTGAGTTTTGATCTGAGAAACACGATTCTTGATCATATCTGCCTCACCAGCACCGCTCACAATTGTTGTATTGTCTTTGTTGATTGTAACACGTTTTGCAGTACCCAACATTTCTAGAGTTGTGTTCTCCAAAGTATATCCACGCTCTTCAGAAATTACCGTTCCACCTGTAAGGATTGCGATATCTTCCAACAAAGCTTTACGACGATCACCAAAACCGGGAGCTTTTACAGCTGCGATTTTAAGTGCGCCACGCAATTTGTTTACGACCAGAGTAGAAAGCGCTTCACCATCTACATCTTCTGCGATAATCAAAAGTGGTTTTCCAGATTGAGCAAGCGGCTCAAGTACTGGCAATAATTCTTTAAGAGACGAAACTTTTTTGTCGTACAATAAGATATATGGAGACTCTAATTCAGTTTCCATTTTATCAGGATTTGTTACGAAGTATGGAGACAAATATCCTCTGTCAAACTGCATTCCTTCTACAACATCCACGTAAGTTTCTGTTCCTTTTGCTTCTTCTACAGTGATTACACCTTCTTTTCCAACTTTTGCAAAAGCATTAGCGATAAGTTCGCCAATTACTTCGTCGTTGTTTGCAGAGATCGATGCAATTTGTTTTATTTTTTCGCTGTCGCTACCTACGACTTGAGTTTGCTTAGCAAGATCAGCTACAATAGCTTCTACTGCTTTGTCAATTCCACGTTTTAAGTCCATTGGATTTGCTCCAGCAGCAACGTTTCTTAATCCTTCCTTTACGATAGCTTGCGCTAAAACTGTAGCGGTAGTTGTACCATCTCCAGCTAAATCATTTGTTTTTGATGCAACTTCTTTGACCATCTGAGCACCCATATTTTCCAATGGATCCATCAGTTCAATTTCTTTTGCAACTGTTACACCATCCTT
>JBBSQV010000196.1:0-3925 GCA_038243675.1 Flavobacteriales bacterium | reverse complement strand
TGACATAACCACAGAAGCTGACGCATCGACCTTAGAAATTTCTTCCATTGCCAAAACGTAGGATACAGTATCTAGACCGCTTCCACCGTATTTTGGATCAACCATCATCCCCATAAAACCTAATTGTCCCATTTGCTTTATCTGCTCGGTAGGAAATGTTTCTGTCTCATCTCTTTCAATAACTCCTGGCAAAAGTTCACTTTGAGCAAAATCTCTAGCGGCTTTCTGAATCATTAATTGTTCTTCGGTATAGTTAAAATCCATATCTATGGGAAATAAATTATGTGTTGTTTAAAAAAATATTTTGCGCACAAATATACTTCTAAAAAACTAATTTTGATTCGATTCAGTCGTATTTTTGCTCTATGCATAGTAAAAAGAGCTACAATATTATTGGTGTGATGTCTGGAACTTCGCTTGATGGGATAGACTTGGCAAATATCGAATTTTGGCTGGAGGACGAAAAGTGGAATTTTACAATAAATGAATGTGAAACTGTCGCTTATACTGATGATTGGCAGCATATATTGAAAGTAGCTGTGAACTATGAAAAAGCTGAATTAGAATCTTTGAATGTAGATTATACCAAATTGTTGGCGGCTGTGATTCGCTACTTTATTTCTAAAAATAATCTTGAAAACATCACTGCGGTGTCTTCTCACGGTCACACGATTTTGCACCGCCCTGCCGAAGGTTTGACTTTGCAGATTGGGAATTTACCGAATTTTGCAAGTCTTATTGGTCAGAAAGTGGTTTGCGATTTTCGCGTTCAAGATGTGATGCTTGGCGGTCAAGGTGCGCCCTTGGTGCCGATTGGCGATGAGTTGTTGTTTTCTGAATATGATTATTGTTTAAATTTAGGAGGATTTTCGAATATTTCTTTTAATCATGAAGGCAGGCGAATTGCCTTTGATATTTCGGCGGTGAATACGGTTCTAAATTTTTATTCGAATCTTTTGGGATTTGATTATGACGATGCTGGAAATATTTCGGAAACTGGAAATATTGATCAAAACCTTCTTAACGAATTAAATGACTTAGAATATTATAAAAAAGCTTTTCCGAAGTCACTCGGTATGGAAGATGTTCGGGATGTTTTATTGCCATTGATAAACTCCTACTCCATTCCTACCGAAGATAAAATGCGCACGTTTGTGGAACATATTGCTTTTCAGATTGCCGCGGTTTTGCCAAAAAGAAAACATTCGATTTTAATAACTGGCGGTGGTGTTTACAATGATTTTCTGATTGAAAGATTAAAATGGCTTTCGCCGAATAGTGACGTGATTATTCCCAAACCGAATATTATAGAGTATAAAGAAGCATTGATTTTTGCGTTTTTGGGTTTGTTGAAATTGAAAGGTGAAATCAATGTTTTGTCGAGCGTTACTGGAGCAAGTGAGGATCATAGTTCGGGGAACGTGTTTGGATAGAATTATTGAAATTGATACTATTAAATAACCAACTTTTATTTTAGAACTAAATTATCTAAACGATGAGCAAAATACTTGCGCTATTATTTATCATTACTGCAAATCTCACTTTTTCGCAAAATTATATGGAAGGAAAAAGATTGTATTGTAAATCCGAAAATCCTGAAGCTATGAAATCATTTAATGATGGAATTGAAATTTTATATCTAAATAGAACTTTGGACAAAAAATATCTAAAGCTTAATTCAGAAATATTTTTTAAAGCATATCAAAAAGACACTACATTCTGCGACGCCTTATTTTTTACTGGTTATACATTAAGTTTAATAGGCGATCAGAACGCAATTTCGTTTTATTTAATGGCTGATAGTTTGTCCGACAATCGTTCAGTAGAGTTTAAAATGAACTTGGCTTCACAATTTATAAAGTTCGGAACAGAGAAAAGTACTACGCTTGCGCGAAAGAAATACAGCGAAATTAAACAATATTTCCCCGAAGATCCAGAAGGTTATTACGGCATTGCACTCACTTCAGCGATGTTGGGAGATCCTAAATCAGGTCTTGAAAATCTCGATGTATCAGTTGAGAAATATAAAAAGAAAAATCTTGAAGTCCGATCTGAGGTCGTGTATTTAAGAGGAATTTTGCTCGCACAAAACAAGCAATATGAGGAAGGATTAATTCATCTTGAGAGATGTTATGCGACTTATAAAAAAGATGAGCAGTTCAAAATTCATTATGCGCTTTGTTTGCTTAAAGTTTCCGAACTTCGAAAAGATCCGAAAATGAAGCAGAAAGCGAAGAAAATCTATGACAAAATAGAAGACAAAAATGCTATTTCTGAGGTAACAGCAAGTTTGTTGGTGTTTTAAATCGCTTTCTATTTAGGCATTTACTACTATTGTAGCTTTCAGAATACAATTAGGAAACTTTACTTTATGAATCTCTCAACAATTAATAAGCGTAAATTGGCTCAACAATTGATTAAAAACCCTTAGCTATCGAATAATAGCCAAATAATCGCTTTATTTGCTTATATTATTACAGCAATTAAATATCAGATATTACGTTATCTGGTATTAACAATATAATTTCAGAAATTACACAACAATACCTGGATGAAAATACTACAAACCGAACAGGAAAAGAAGTCAGCATTATACACCACGATTAGCTTTGTGGTGATAATTCTTTTACTATTTTTACTAAAGTTTACCAATGAAATTACATTAAGCGACCTTGAAGGAGGTGGCGGTGGTGGTGATATTGCGGTGAATTTCGGTGATAGTGATTTTGGGCAAGGCGATAACTTTACAAATATCGAAAAAGTCAGCGCTGCACCAAAACCAACTCAAACGCCAGTAAGTTCGGAAGACGAAATTTTGACAACCGACAATATCGAAGCTCCAGCTGTGGCTGCGGTTAAGAAAGTTGAGAAAGCTCCAAAAGCTGCAGTTGCAACTCCCATCCCTGCGAAACCAAAACCATCAAAATCTGCGACTGATGCTTTGAACGATTTACTAAATGGTTCAGACAAAGGTGGAGATGGAAATGACAATCAGGCAGGTAATAAAGGAAAAGCATCTGGAACAACTGGCGCAACTGGTTACGAAGGTGGCGGAGGTTCTGGAACCGGAAGTGGCGGCGGTAATGGTTCAGGTCAAGGAATCGGAACTGGAAGCGGTTACGGATCTGGCTCTGGTGCTGGTCGTGGTGCAGGAAACGGCGATTATCTTTTAGGAAATAGAAAAGCATTGACAAAGCCTCAACCTAACTATGTTTGTAACGAACAAGGGAAAGTGGTTGTAGAAATATCGGTAGATAAAACTGGAAAAGTAGTTAGCGCAAATGCAGGAGCTCGTGGAACCACGAACGCTGCTAGATGTTTACTTGACCAAGCGAAGATTGCCGCAATGAATACCAGATGGCAAGCTGACGCAAATGCTCCAGCTACTCAAGTTGGAAAGATTGTCTACAACTTTAAATTGACAGATTAAACTTCATATACTTCGAATGACTTACAAGGAAACGGCCGAATGGATGTTTGAAAAACTTCCTATGTATCAGCAGCAGGGAAAATCTGCTTTCAGAAAGGATTTGACCAACACACTTTTGCTGGCAAAGCATTTGGAAAATCCTGAAAACGATCTCAAATTTATTCACATCGCAGGAACAAACGGCAAAGGATCTACAGCGCATACTCTTACTTCTATATTGATGGAAGCGGGATATAAGGTCGGACTTTTTACTTCTCCACACCTTAAAGATTTCCGAGAAAGAATTAAAATCAATGGTCAAGAAATCAGCGAAGAATACGTTGTTGATTTTATTGCTACTAATAAAGGATTCTTCGAACAGAACAATCTAAGCTTTTTCGAAATGACCACAGGGTTGGCTTTGCAGTATTTTAAAGCTGAGAAAGTTGATGTCGTCGTAATGGAAACAGGAATGGGTGGCCGATTGGATTCCAGTAATATCATTACTCCAATTGT
>JBBSQV010000195.1:0-3967 GCA_038243675.1 Flavobacteriales bacterium | reverse complement strand
TTCAACTTAAAAACAGTTTTGAATTTCAACGATTTTGCAAGAAGGATGACGTGGTACCCGGGCGAAGCGAACTTTCAAAGCAAATCCTATGTTGTGGCTTTGCCGAGCAAAAGCTACGAGGAAGATCGGAAAAGAATAGCCCGACCTGAGGTAATCAAAAATTTCAACGTTAGCGTTTTCGTTGTGGCGATGGGCTCGCCAAACATAATTAATCTTCAGTTTTTTTCGAAATAGTCGAAAAAAAACCACCTCAAATAAATGAGGTGGTTTTACCTTTTTAATACTTAATTATTATTTCTTCATCAGTCTTTGGGTGAAAGTTCCTGACTCAGTAGTTACTTTTACCATGTACACTCCAGCTGCAAGTCTTCCTACATTTAGAGTATGACTTGACGCACTTGAATTTACGTTTTCTGACAAGACTTGCTGACCCGAAAGTGAATAAACTCCTACCGAAAACAGATTCATTTGCTTACCAAGGTCAATCGTTACTTGAGAAGTTGTTGGATTAGGATACATTGCAATTGAATTGTTGCTGAAAGATTGAGTTCCTAAAAATGGTACAATATTAATTGTATAATCTTCTGCCTCACCATAAGGATTATTTGCTTCAGCTGGTCCACAAACGACACCAGCATTAAAGCCGATCGCTTGACTAGCCGTTGCAATTACACGCATTCTTGTAGGACCTTCCATCGCAGTTGCAGGAATAATAACAGTCTGGGTCAGTACCTCATTTAATCCTGTACCAATATAAGTATATTCTGATTCGTCAAAAACACCATTGTGATTATAATCTATCCAAACACCGGCAGATTCAAACATCCACCCACCTCCAGAAGGACCTACTGTTACAGAAATATTCTCGCTGGTGCCTTTCATAATATCTACAGTTGCTACAGTTCCCGAATAATTTGTGTAGCCCGTTGGCGCAGAACACCCAGAATCATTATTAAGATCACCAAATGTTACGTTACTAATTGCATCACCCTCTGTACAATCGTAGTCAATTTCATTTGTACAGTAGCATTCAGTATATGCATTTTGAGCAACTGCTACTATAGCTGAAGTTGCTGACAAGTTGCTACCACCACATGTTACAATTAGACGATACGACGTCGCCACTTCTTGAGAAGGCACATTGTAAGATGCAGTTGATTGAGCAGATCCAAGTGCAGTCCAAGTAACACCTGCATCTTCAGATTTTTCCCATTGATAAGTAAATCCTGCAGTTGGTGTTACAACAGCTGAAAGCATAAGAGGTTTTCCAGAACAAATAGTTGTCTCGCTCGCTGTAACCACGCCAATAGCTGGTGTACCAGTGCAAGATTCTGCAGCAGTCACAGTTAGAGTGTAATCTTCTGCCTGACCAAATCCTGCCGTATTACACGGAAGTCCAATAGAATTAAATTTTTTCATTACTCGCATACGTGTCGTTCCTCCCATTGCAGTAACAGGTACGACAATATTTGAAGTCACTGGCGCTCCAGTTCCGTCATTCCCAATAAGATCACCTATCTGATATGATTCTCCTGGATCATCAAAGTCGTTATCTTGATTCCAGTCAATATATACAGTCACTTTATTGGTAAAGCCACCACCTGTATTGCCATTAACTGTGACTGGATATGAGGTACCTGCAACCACAGTGCCTGAAATTGCAGTAAAGTCTTCGTGAGCTACTGCTCCCGCAAGGACAGCTGAGCTTGCATTATCTATTCCAGCAAACTGTACTAAAGAAATAGGTTCTTTTCCAGAAGCAAAAGATACTGCGCAGTAAGGAGCCGGAAACTGTGCAAACGAAGTAGACACAAATGCCAGCATTGCTAAACATGAGTAAAATTTTTTCATAATTGTTTTATTTTTTATTAAAAACTAAAGTTATCGAAAAATATTAGATAAAACAGCAAACAGTCAACAAAAAATTTACATTAAAAGCCAATAATTAAAACAATGCGCAATACAAAGCACAAGTACTATCAAACTTTATTATATCAAAAGGTACTTTGTTTTAATTACAAAATGATAAATGCTAAGAATTGTCCTTACAAATATTTAATTTGAAATAGAATAATTTTGAAATTATAATAGAGCCAAATAAATACTTAAAGGTGCTTATTTGTAAAAGATGCTCTGCACTAAGACACCAAATTTATTTTTAAAAAAAGTGAATTAATTTAAAAAATAAAAAAAAATTAGAAGCATCTGAAATGGAACGAGGAATAATTAAAATTTCGTAAATAATAAGAAAATGAAAAGAGTTTTAGACGTATAAGAAAGAAGAAATTCAATAAATAGTATCAAAAATGCAAATTTAAATACATTATCAAATTTTTTTCAAAACAAAAATTTAAATTGTTTCTTAAACCGTTTTCTGATCTAGAGCATCTCGTAGCGAATTACCGACAATCATAAATGCTAAGGTGAGCAGCATAATCGCAACTCCGGGCACCATTGCCAAATATGGTTTGCCTAAAATAATATAATTGTAATGATCCTTAATAATACTTCCCCACGTAGGAATTGGCGGTTGAGCGCCCAATCCCAAGAAACTCAGTCCACTCTCCACCAATATGGCAGAAGCGAAGTTCGCAGCCGAAATAACAATAACAGGTGCCATTATATTTGGAAGTATATGATTTACAATAATTCTAAAATTTCCAAAACCCAAGGCTCGAGCTGCAGTTACATATTGCATTTCTTTTGCACTTATCACTTGTCCTCTAACCACACGGGCGACCTCAACCCACATTGTAAGACCGACTGCAACAAATACTTGCCAAAATCCTTTGCCCAAAGCAAGCGTGATTGCTATGACTAATAATAAGGTAGGAATTGACCAAATAACGTTGACGATCCACATCACAATTGCATCAACTTTACCTCCGTAATATCCTCCGATGGCTCCAAAAAAGATTCCTACCACAAGAGAAATTATAACTGCTACAAAACCAATTGCAAGTGAAACTCTCGAACCGATAATCATTCGACTCAGCAAATCGCGACCGTATTTGTCTGTGCCTAACCAAAACTTTTTTGTTTTTATGTGATCTTTGGCGACTTCATCAACCGATGTATAATTAGAATAGGATTCGAGCCCAATACTTTTCTGCATTCGCAAAGATGCTTCTTCCGAATATTCTTCATAAACTACAGTATTATCTACAATCTTATAGGAGTTAAGTGGAATTTCTGAAGTGGAATTTGGGAACCCAAATAAATAATACTGTAGTTTAAAATCTTCTTTTTGCAAAGCAGGTACACTCAACATCTCAACTTTAAATCCGGGCGGTTTTGAATGAATAGAAAGATGCATCTGATTCGCATTTTCCGAATTATCGGGAGCCAGAATATACGCAAATATCGAAATAAACACCAAAATTATAATAAACGACAAACTCGATACGCCCCAGCTATTCTTCTTAAATTTCTGAAATGCAATTGCCGACAAGGATTGAGTTTCGTTTGACACTTTATATAGTTGATTTATAACTCAGGCGAAAATAAAGCCTTTTTTATTCTAAAATAAGCTAGAGTGATAGTATTTGCTCAAATAATTATTTATACATAAAAAAAACTCCCGCAAACTAAATTGCGAGAGTTCTCAAATAATCTGATCTAAAGCCTTTATGAACCTACAACTTTTTTATTTTTCTTCTTATCAACTAAAGGTGAAGATTTCGCTTTAGTTTCTGAATTCTGAAGATCATCCAAGACATTTATTGCTTCTTGAATATATATATCTTTTGCAAGACTTTCATGCCATCTATCTCTCTTCTCCTTTAATACAGTATCCTTTGCCATTGCAGCATCTTCGTAAGGCAAAGAAATAAAAGTAAGATGATTGCTAAATTCTGCTAGAGGTTTGTACCTTTTAGCTTTCAATTCCAACTCTTTTTGCTCTTCCTGGAAGCTATCAAGTTTTAATGTATAAACAGTTTCTTCACTGCGGTCGTTAATCCACTTC
>JBBSQV010000194.1:0-3998 GCA_038243675.1 Flavobacteriales bacterium | reverse complement strand
TTTATGAGCGAAAAAAAAGAATTGCATCCTAGAAACTTGCACAACGTAGATTACGATTTAGAATTACTATCCCAAGCAACTCCTGCTTTAGAACAACATATAATTGAGAAATTTGGCAAGAAAACAATTGATTTTAGCAATCCTGATGCAGTTAAATTTCTAAATGCTGCTTTATTAAATCAATATTACGGAATCAAAAACTGGAACATTCCATCTGATTTTCTATGTGCTCCAGTTCCAGGACGAGCAGACTATATTCATCATATTGCCGACTTACTTGCGCCAAATAATCAAGGGGAAATTCCTCAAGGCACTAGTGTTGTAGGTCTGGACATTGGGGTTGGTGCTAATTTAATTTATCCAATTCTTGGAAATGCAGTTTACGGATGGAGCTTTGTAGCTTCGGATATTGAGAAGAGAGCCTTGCAGAATTGTGTGACTATTATTGAGAAAAATCCTCAATTGCAGGAAACTATAAGCTTGCAACTACAGCCAAATCCTCGCTTTATATTTAAAGATATCATCGAAGAAGAGGATCGTTTTTCTTTCACGATTTGCAATCCTCCTTTTCACGCTTCGGCAGAAACGGCAGAAAAAGCGACGGCTAGAAAGAACAAGAATCTAATTGTAAGCACAAAAAAACTTGCGGAAATAAACAACGAATTGAACTTCGGTGGAATAAATGCCGAGTTATACTGTGAAGGCGGCGAACTCGGTTTTGTAACTCAAATGATTTACGAATCTGCGAAATACAAAAAACAAGTTTTGTGGTTTACTTCTTTAGTTTCGAAAAAAGAGAATATTTACAAACTTTCAAATATCTTAAAAAAAGTCTCTGCAGCCGATGTAAAAGTTATGGAAATGGCTCAAGGAAACAAAAAAAGCCGTTTTGTAGCTTGGACTTTTCAAAGTTCTGATCAGCAGAGAAACTGGAAGTTTTAAGTTTTAGTTTGCATATTGTCAGGCAGTTATTTATTAAATTTGTATAATTATTTTTAAGTAAATCAGCTGGCAGATTCTTTGTCCGCAAATCTCTAAAAACATTAAGTAAACGAATGAAATTTAAGGTAGTTTCTCCATATAAACCTACTGGCGATCAGCCACAAGCAATCGATAAATTGGTCAAAGGAATTGATTCTGGCGAAAAATATCAGACTTTGCTCGGGGTTACAGGATCTGGAAAGACTTTTACTATGGCAAATGTTATTGAAAAAGTAGAAAGACCCACGCTAGTTTTGGCGCATAATAAAACACTTGCAGCACAATTATATTCAGAATTCAAACAGTTTTTTCCTGAGAACGCTGTAGAATATTTTGTGTCATATTACGATTACTATCAGCCAGAAGCATTTATGCCAGTCAGCGGACTGTATATCGAAAAGGATCTTTCGATAAATGAAGAGTTGGAAAAGATGCGTCTTAGTACAACCTCTTCCCTACTTTCGGGCAGACGTGATATTATCGTTATCGCTTCTGTTTCCTGTCTTTATGGTATCGGAAATCCCGTGGAATTTCAGAAAAACGTGGTTTCTATTTCGAGAAATCAGATTATTTCGAGAACCCAACTTTTGCATAAGTTAGTGCAGAGTTTGTATTCTAGAACCGAAGCTGATTTTAATCCTGGAAGTTTCAGAATTAAAGGAGATACAGTAGAAGTTTTTCCAAGTTACGGCGACGAACCTTTCCGTATTCACTTTTTTGGAGATGAAATTGAAGAAATCGAAGCTTTTGATGCTAAAACATCTCAAGTTTTAGAAAAATATAAAGATCTAAGTATCTATCCAGCAAATATGTTTGTGACTTCTCCAGATGTTTTGCAAGGAGCAATTTGGCAGATTCAACAGGATTTGGTTAAGCAAGTTGATTATTTCAATCAAATGGGAAAACACCTTGAGGCGAAAAGACTTGAGGAACGTACAAATTTTGATTTAGAGATGATTCGCGAATTGGGATATTGTTCTGGAATTGAGAACTATTCACGATATCTTGACGGCAGACTTCCAGGCACACGTCCTTTCTGTTTGATAGATTATTTCCCAAAAGACTTCTTGATGGTGGTAGATGAGAGTCACGTAACCATTTCGCAAGTCCACGCGATGTACGGTGGCGATAGATCTCGAAAGGAAAATCTTGTGGAATATGGCTTTAGACTTCCCGCTGCAATGGACAACAGACCACTAAAGTTTGAGGAATTTGAAGGAATGCAAAATCAGGTGGTGTATGTGTCGGCAACTCCCGCAGATTACGAAATGCAGAAATCCGAAGGTGTATATGTTGAACAACTTATTAGACCAACAGGACTTTTGGATCCGATTATCGAAGTCCGTCCTAGTTTGAATCAGATTGATGATTTATTAGAGGAAATTCAATTACGGGTTGAACTTGACGAACGTGTTTTAGTTACCACTTTGACCAAGCGAATGGCCGAAGAGCTTGCCAAATACTTGACAAAAGTAAGCGTTAGATGCCGCTATATTCACTCAGAAGTTGATACTTTGGAGCGTGTAGAAATAATGCAAGATCTTCGAAAAGGTATTTTTGACGTTCTGATTGGAGTGAATTTACTTCGTGAAGGATTGGATTTACCAGAAGTTTCGCTAGTTGCAATTTTGGATGCAGACAAAGAAGGTTTCTTGCGTAGTAACAGATCGCTTACACAAACTGTAGGTCGTGCCGCGAGAAATATCAACGGGAAAGCGATTATGTATGCTGACAAAATTACGGACAGTATGCAAACAACAATCGATCAGACCAATTACAGAAGAGAAAAACAGATTGCTTATAATACGAAGCACAATTTGCAACCAATGGCTTTGAAGAAATCTATTGATAGCGTATTGGCTCGAAATTCAGTTTCAACTCAATACTTTGAAGATAAAGCTTACAAAGCTGCAGAGCCAGAAAGCAAGTATCTTACAAAACCTGAGATTGATAAGAAGATTAAATTCGCTCGCAAGGAAATGGAAAAGTCTGCAAAAGATTTAGATTTTATGCAGGCGGCAAAATGGCGTGACGAAATCAAAATGCTTCAAGCGCAGGACTAAAATATAATTAGGAATACTGCACGGCTATGCAAAACCATAAATGAATATACTACATTTGTAAAAAATTAAAAATTATATGACTAATAACGACATTTTCAAAAAACTACGAGTGGCATTGATGCTAAGAGATGATCAGATCATTGAGATTATGGAATTGGTAGATTTCAGAATTTCAAAATCTGAGCTTGGTGCTTTCTTTAGAGATGAAAGTCACGAAAATTATATGGAATGTGGCGATCAAGTACTTAGAAATTTCCTAAACGGACTTGTAATTCATTTACGTGGTACCAAGGAAAACCCTAAGAATCCGATGGTCGAAATTAATAAAAACCGCGCTGATGCTTCGCCTCGTGAGCAAAAAGTATTTCCGAGAGATGAGGCAGCTAGAAAAGGCGATAAACCTTTCGATAAACCTAAAAGCGACAAACCTTTCAAAAAGAAACCAGCTAAAAAGTCTGAACCTAAAATTCAGGTTGTAGAGAAAGTTCGTTTCAGCAATGGAAAAAAGAAATCGTAATTAGAAATCACAAATAAAATTATTTGCGATTTGATATACAAAAAATCCTAAGCCATCAAGCTTAGGATTTTTTTTTATAAATCAAGTATTAGCAATTTGTTCACTATAACTAATACATATATATTAAGCACTTCGCTCCGCATTCACTAACCCAACAACTTCCTAAAATTCTGCCTAAAATGGAGACCGTAAAGAAAATTTGTTTCAGCAACAGAAAGAAATCGTAAATCAAATATCTAAAATATCTTTCCCGATTTAAAATAAATAAAAAATCCTAAGCCGTTAAGCTTAGGATTTTTTTTTTATAAATCAAGTATTAGCAATAATTTGAACACTATAACTAATACTTTTATATTATTTACTTAGAGCAGCTTTTACTTGATCTGCAGCTTCTTGGAATTCTACTGCAGAAAGAATTGGCATACCTGAGTTGTCAA
>JBBSQV010000193.1:0-3998 GCA_038243675.1 Flavobacteriales bacterium | reverse complement strand
CACCTTATACCTACATACAAACTTGTCATTACGACAAGTTTGTATGTAGGTATAAGGTGAGCAACAGAAATCTATCAAAATTGATTTATATGGAGAAGGATCTCATCAGGGGCACAATCTCATTTGTATAATGTTGAAAGTAAATTCCTAATTTATTTCTCGTTGCGAGGAATTATTCACAAACCATTTCACGCAAAATTGTCACTTCGAGCAGAGCGAGAAGTCACATAATAAAGCTCAATTTTATTTCTTTATGACTCTGAATTTTGGTTCTCCTGCCTAGTTTGCTGAGGTCTTCTTTGTCGAAAGTACAAATTTGAGTATAGAAGATTTTTTGAAGAAATTCGCTGTAGTTCCGCGCTTAAAACTGATATGTATCTGCCATTGCGTGCCTCACGCACGAACCAATAAAAAACACAAATCTTCCCTAGAAAATTCCCAACAATTTTCCAGATTAGCACAGACTAAACAATGGCTTATAAATGTTAGAAATCGTTTTTATTCTATCACTCGCGTGTTAGCATTTCAAGCGCCACGAAGTCTTAGCTGTTAGCGGTAGTTTTTCATTTCTAATATAGCTTTTTCAACACTTTCTAGATAAGAAATTTTATCTTTATTATCATTGTAATAATTCAGGTGCTTCAGTATAATTGGAATGTAAATGAAATCATTTTTAACCACGTGATGCTCAAATAAAAATTCACTTCCTTCTTTATTCCCAAGATTTGAGGCTATTATTATTTCCCCTGCTCTTACAAAATGCTCATACAAGCATACTTTCCAATTTAAATATCCTTGATTCGCCATTGAAGTCTTTATGGGTGTAAACAGAAAGCTTGAATCGTCAATAAGTTCCTCATTTATTTTGTCGATTATATGATTTACAAAAGAATGTCCAAACTCGTGTGTGGCTAAGGTTATAATAGCATTTTGATTAGTAAAGTTCGTTATGTTTCTTTCAACATCAACTCCTCCAAAACTGCCAAAGAAATTGTAAATTTTATTGTTTAAAGTTGGTCCGAAGCCCATTCCGCTCGGAATTAATAAAGATGGATTGAGAATAAATGAGTCTTTATCATATTGATTATAAAAAAATTCCATTTCAATAAGAAATCTTTTCTCAGGAAGATTATTTTCTACTTCACTAATTACTCTTCTATATAAATGTTTATTCTCATTTAAAAAATTATCGAAAGCGATTTTTTTATAAAACTTATTTAAGTCTGATATTACTTTCTTAGTAACTTCTCTTTTCTCCTTAACCGATAACTCGTCATCATAACTTATAAAGTCATCTGAATGAATGTCATTATTTAATTTTGCATTAGGAAAATCTTCAAGTTGTGCAAATAACCAAATGTAGCTACTTAATCCCTCATTTTTATCTACTCTTTTAAAAGTTTCAAGTAAATCATCGTCTTTGTAATTCTTAAATCTTTTATATGTTTTAAGCTGAAATTTCTGATTATTCCAAATGAGTTTATTATTTCCATTTTCGTAAGACTCTCCAAAGTCAACTAACCAACAAACTAAAGAAGCAAATTCGATATTTTTACTTACTGATACTGTTATTTGTTTTTCTTGTGAAAATGTGTTGATTGAAATTAGAACTAGCAAAATGAGTATTATTTTTTTCATTATTAGATACTGTTTACTTGGCGTAATCTTAGCACTAACTGGTTTATGTTTATGACTGAAATACATCTGAAATATACTTTTGTTATTAAAAATGTTCTAGATGCTATTTTTGGCTAATATATTAAATGTGTACAATTTTAGGGGTAGAATTAAATTTAACAATCATCCATTCCAGTATATTGTGATTTGCTGCGCTGTTCGCTTTGCTCCAATCTCCTTCGTCGAAATGACAACGTTGGGAAGGAGATAAAAGTTATGCAAGGAATAAAATCATAATTCATTTCCTTTCTCTTTGGCATTGCCCCAAAAAGAAACAAAAAGTCCAGGCAGGGACTATTCACCGACCTGCCGTCATCTCAATTCCTAAATCAAAAAAACTCGCTTAGCTCAGACAGTTTTTGATTTGCTGCGCTGTTCGCTCCGCTCGGGTTGCGGAACTTTCGCTGGGCAGGTGCCCGGTTGCATAGTCAAAGGCCGGGGAAAGCTTCACTTAATTTTGATTGTTTCGAAAATAAAGAAATCAAACTAATTTTAGATTAAATTCAGAAGGCGTGTGTCATTGCGAGGAACGAAGCAATCGCATCTGAGGCTCAATGTCGTTTCTTAAAAGTTTGGATTTCTTTTTAGTCATATTTACTTCGAGAAAAATAATCGGAAACCATAACCACAAACTTGTCATCCTGACGAAGGAAGGGTCCCATTGGCCACTCAATTTTAGTTCAAATTAACGCAACAAAGTTAGAAGTATTAATATATGTTTTTATGATTGCCAGAATAAATAATAGCAACTGTTAAGCCAATATTTATGTGATTTGCTTCGCCTGTTCGCTTTACTCGAGTCTCCTTCGTCGAAATGACAAGTTTGTGCATAGAGGTTAAATGGCAAGAGAAATATTTAAACATTGTTCATCTGTCGCATTATTCGATTCGCGCCGAGAAGACTACATTTTACAAAATACAATCATACATTATACATTTCCAAAAACCCTCACTTCAAACCCACCACAAGTCCCCAGCCCGGATTGAAACGGAAAACCCGGAGACAGAGAATCTATTTTTTGTGCTTGCAGAAGA
This sequence comes from Flavobacteriales bacterium, assembly GCA_038243675.1. Taxonomy (GTDB): domain Bacteria; phylum Bacteroidota; class Bacteroidia; order Flavobacteriales; family Flavobacteriaceae; genus Flavobacterium. Next base: position 1,286 of record JBBSQV010000193.1, on the reverse strand, counting down.
GCGACCAACGGAAGCTCCTTATGCGGGCAACAAAAAAAGATTCTTGGCGAGGATTTGTAGAGCAAAGTCGGAATAGCTGCCAAAAAAAAGAGCAAAAAAAAACCGCTGATCTATCGATAGCGGTCTTAATTTTATTCTGAAAGTTCTTTGCCTGTATTATCAAAGAAATGATATTCTAAAAACGTGTAAGCGTCACGAGGTATTAATTTTACCCATTTTTTATGCTCTAAGAACCACTTAGCTCGCTGGGATGGGAAACCTTTTGTAAGATATGCTTCGACAAATGGGTGTACATTAAGTACGACTTTGGCGTTGTTTTTCAGCAATCTTTCTACATCCATATTAATCTTATCGATAATCAAAATTGGTGCTTCGATTTCGCCGGCGTTGTTATTCGGGTCTTCTTCGCGCGTTTTGATATTGACTTCTGGACGGACCCTTTGTCTGGTAATCTGGATAAGTCCAAATTTACTAGGTGGTAGGATTTTGTGTTTTGCCTTGTCATCGCTCATTTCGTCTCGTAAGAATTCGAAAAGTTTTTTGCGATTATCAGGATTGGACATATCGATAAAATCGACTACAATAATGCCTCCCATATCGCGCAGCCGTAGCTGACGTGCTATCTCTGCTGCGGCAATCATATTTACTTCGAGAGCAGTATCTTCTTGGTTTGTTGCCTTGTTTGAGCGATTTCCGCTGTTGACATCTATTACGTGTAAGGCTTCTGTGTGCTCAATAATTAGATAAGCACCTTTGCTCATTGACACTGTTTTTCCGAATGAAGTTTTGATCTGTCTTTCTATATTAAATTTTTCAAAAATAGGAGTATCCTTTGATTGATAATATTTTACGATTGATTGTTTGGAAGGAGCTATTTCCTGTAGATAGTCCTTTGTTTCTTGGTACAACTCTTCATCATCAATATGAATACCGCTAAAGGTATCGTTGAATACGTCTCTAAGAATGGACGACGCTCTGTTAAGCTCGCCTAAAATTTTGGACGGATGATGAGCTGTAGGAATTTTTTTGCACATTGCATCCCATCTGCTTAGCAGGGTTTGCAAGTCTTTGTCTAATTCGGCAACTTTCTTGCCCTCGGCTACTGTGCGGACAATTACGCCAAAGCCTTTTGGTCTTATTGATTGTACCAGTCTTTTGAGTCTGTCTTTCTCTTCTTTTTCTTCTATCTTTTGCGAGATCGAAATTCTATCAGAAAAGGGCACAAGTACGATGTACCTGCCTGCCAAAGAAAGTTCTGAACTGATACGTGGTCCCTTGGTAGAAAT
>JBBSQV010000192.1:0-4078 GCA_038243675.1 Flavobacteriales bacterium | reverse complement strand
GAAATAATTTACGAAAAACTTCAGGCTTTTATCAGACGATTCTATGCAAACGAACTTATAAAAGGATGTATTTTCTTTGTCGGCTTGGGATTGCTATATTTTCTCTTTACAGTTTTTGTCGAATATTTTTTATGGCTTTCGGTGAATGGCCGAAGAGCGCTCTTCATCGTTTTCGTCCTTTTTGAAGTTATTTTGCTCGGTAGATATATTTTGTATCCAATTTCTAAACTTATAAAATTGCAAAAAGGTTTAGATTTTGAACAAGCATCGCTTATTATTGGAAAGCATTTTTCTGAAGTAAGTGATAAACTAACTAACTTTCTTCAGCTTTCAAAAGACGATAATCAGTCCGAACTACTTCTTGCTTCGATCGATCAGAAAGCAGATTCTCTCAAATTCGTGCCTTTTGGCAAGGCCGTAGATTTCAAGAAGAATATCAAATTTCTACCAGTTGCGATTATTCCTATTTTGATCATTTTGCTTCTTATCTTTTCGAATAATCTTCAAGTGCTTTCTCAAAGTTACCATCGAGTTGTAAATTATAATGAGCAATTTATTCCGCCCGCTCCTTTTAGTTTTGTGATTGATAATTTGAAATTACAGACCGAGCAAGGAAAAGATTTTGTTCTTCAGGTTCGCACCGAAGGTAAAGTAGTTCCCGAAAAGGTAAGTATTCAGATCGCCGATGAGCAGTATCTTTTGCAGAGCGATTCTCCGGGAAGTTTTACTTACAAATTTTCGAAACCTTTAGATAATGTAAATTTCAGATTGGTTGCCAATCAAGTTGAAAGTAAGAATATGTCGCTGGATGTCATCAAAGTTCCATCGATTGAAGAGATTGAATTAAAATTGATTTTTCCGTCCTATCTAAATCGAGAAAGCGAAATCATAAAAGGTACTGCCAATGCAAATGTACCCGAGGGCACGACTGTAGAGTGGAAGTTTGCAACTCAATCTACCGAGAATGTTAGCTATAAAGATGCTGCTGCAAAAGTTTCATTTTCTAAATCTGGAAATAATTTCGGTTTCAAAAGAAGTTTTTCCAATTCTACCGAATATCAAATTCTAACAGGAAACAAGAAAGTATCAAATTATGAAAGTTTAGATTATACAATTGCAGTTGTTAAAGATCAGTTTCCAACTATCAATGTGGAAACTCTTCCTGACTCATTAAAATCTGAAAAGAAATATCTGCTTGGAAAAATTTCAGATGATTACGGTCTGCATAAATTGGAAATTGTTTTTTATACAAAGGACAATCCACAGTCTCAAAAGCGTGCTTCTATTGCAGTCAAGGGAAAGCAGTTTGATCAATTTGTATTTTCATTTCCATCAAATCTTCCTGTAGAACTTGGGAAAGATTACGAGTATTTCTTTGAAGTAAGAGATAATGACGCGATGCATAATTACAAAGCTACTAGATCTGTTGTTTTTTCTAGCCGAGTTTTGAGCGACAATGAGAAGCAAACACAGTTATTAGAAGAGCAGAATTCGAATATTAATTCGATGTCTCAATCAATAAAGGAACAAGACAAACAATTTTCTGAACTGGATAAACTTCAAAAAGAACAGAAAGAAAAATCTAGTTTAGAATATAAAGATCAGAAAAAGATTGATGACTTTGTCGAACGTCAGAAACGTCAAGACGACATGATGAAGGAATTTTCAGAGAAGATGGCGAAGAATCTTGACAATCTCAACAAAGATAAAAAAGACAATGTTCAAGAAGAGCTTCAAAAAAGATTTGAAAAAGTGGCTGAGGAATTGAAAAAAAACAAGAAACTTCTTGACGAACTTAATCAGTTGAAGGACAAAATTCAGAATGAGAAATTGTTCGAGAAGATGGAACAATTTAAAAAACAGTCAAAAAATCAAACCAAAACGCTTGAACAACTAGTGGAGTTAACCAAGAAATACTACGTTGAGAAAAAAGCGGAACAAATCGCAGATAATCTTAAAAAACTAGCTGAGAAACAAGAGAAACTTGCTGACAAACAGGACGATAAGTCTTTGGAAGAGCAAAAAGAAATCAATAAAGAGTTTGAAGACTTAAAAAAAGAATTAGATCAACTAGAAAAAGATAATAAGGAATTAAAAACTCCTATGAATTTGGATAATGATGCCAAGAAGGAAGAGGAGATTACCAAAGATTTAAAAGATGCGGAAGAAAATCTAGATAAGAAAAGTCCATCAAAGGCAAAGCCAAAACAAAAAAGCGCCGCTAAGAAGATGATGGAAATGGGTCAGAAGATGTCATCTTCATTAGAGATGGATTCGAAAGAACAAATGGAAGAAGATGTAAAAATGCTTCGTCAGATTTTGGATAATCTTGTAGCTTTTTCTTTTTCGCAAGAAGGTTTGATGAAACAATTTAGAGCGTTAAATCCTGCAGCGCCATCATTCAATAAACACCTAAAGCAACAGCAGACTTTAAAACAACAGTTCAGACATATTGATGATTCTTTATTTGCAATGTCAATGCGTAATCCTAAAATTGCGGAACAAGTAACTAAGGAAGTTGGTGATGTTCACTATTACTTGGACAAATCAATTGGTTCAATTGTTGAGGGACAAATTCCCCAAGGAAACAGTCAGCAACAATATACAGTTACGCACGCAAACACACTTGCCAATATGCTTTCTGATATTCTGAATAATATGCAGATGTCTCTTTCGGGAAGTGGAATGGGTAAACCTAGCAAAGGAAAGGGCGATGGCGGAGGACAACTTCCAGACATTATTAAGAAGCAGGAAGGTCTTGGAGAGAAGATGAAAGGTGAAAAAGGGAAGAAAGGAGAAGGCTCGAAACCTGGTGAAGGCTCAAAACCAGGCGAAGGTTCTAAACCTGGAGGAGAAGGAAAATCTCAGTCTGGAGAAGGTGGAAAAGGTGGGGATGGCGAAGGAGATGCTGAAAAGATAATGGAAATTTACAAAGAGCAAGTGCAATTACGTGAGCAACTTCAGAATGAATTAATCAAGAACGGAATGGGAGGAAACGGCCAAGCAGTTCAGCAAATGAAACAACTAGAGAAGCAATTACTGGACAAAGGATTTACGGAAGAAGCTGTTCAAAGAGCTATGAATATCAAATATGAATTGCTAAAACTTGAAAAGGCAATGCGTACGCAAGGCGAGGAAAGCAAAAGACAGGCTGAAAGTAGTGGCAAAGACTTCAACAATTCGGCGAAAGCCTTACCTGAGGAAATTCAGAAATATTTAAATAGTATCGAAATTTTAAATAGACAAAGCTTACCTTTGCGCCCTAATTTCAGTACCAAGGTACAACAATACTTCAAAGGCAATGATTAGTTACAACTACGAAAGCGATTTCACACTAGGAAATGAGGAGCAATATTCTCAATGGTTAAGCGCGGTTATTGAAAGCGAAAACAAAAATGAAGGTGAAATCAACTATATCTTTTGTGATGACGATTATCTGCACAAGATCAATATGGAATATCTACAGCACGATGACCTAACTGATATTATTAGTTTTGATTACTGTGTAGGGAACGAATTAAACGGAGATATTTTTATTTCTGTAGAACGAGTTGCTGAAAATGCCAAAGAATATGAAGTTGCGTTAGAGACCGAACTACTTAGAGTTATGGCTCACGGTATTTTGCATTACTGCGGATACAAAGATAAAAGCGAAGAGGATGCTACTTTAATGAGGAGCAAGGAAGACGAAAAAATGAAGATGTTTGCTAATAATTGATAACTGTTCCACGTGGAACATTTGATTTATGTTTAAAGATTTATATGATGTTATAGTAGTTGGTGGTGGGCACGCTGGATCAGAAGCCGCAGCCGCAGCTGCGAATTTAGGTTCAAAAACTTTGTTGGTTACAATGAGCCTTCAAAATATTGCGCAGATGTCTTGCAACCCAGCAATGGGAGGAATCGCAAAAGGACAGATTGTTCGGGAGATTGATGCCTTGGGTGGATACTCGGGGATCATCTCTGACAATACAGCGATACAATTTAAAATGCTTAACAAATCCAAAGGCCCTGCGATGTGGTCTCCCAGAGTTCAAAGCGACAGAATGCGTTTTGCTGAAGAATGGAGATTGATGTT
>JBBSQV010000191.1:0-4130 GCA_038243675.1 Flavobacteriales bacterium | reverse complement strand
ATTGCCCCAATTATGGGTGCGGTCGCGTCCTATTTTATATCGCTTTGGCTGTTATATTCCTCCAAAAAAACCTTGCTGCCCAAGCTATTTACACTTTCGCTGATGATTGCCGTGATTTGGTTTATAGCCGATCAAATGGTGCCGTACTCAGATATTAAAGACCCTCGTTTCGATAGTCATTTTTGGAGTGTGGTTTTCGAAAATCATAATGTGAAGTTCTTTATTGTTGGTTTTATAATTCTTTCAGTGAGTTTATTCTGTTTGGTTTTTAGTATGATGAATCACTATCAATCGAACTATTGGCTTAAGAAAATGCAACTTTTATCTTCTGCCGCTTTCAGTTTAGGTCACGGTGGAAACGACTCTCAAAAAGTAATGGGAATCATCGCAGCGGCAGTTGCAGTTTATATTCACACAAGCGGATTGTCGCAAGAAGCAATGCCCGCGTGGCTTGACGTTAAGCTGGGCGATGCCAATTCTCCCTACCATATGCCCGAATGGATTCCGCTAGTTTGTTATACCGTAATCGCGTTGGGAACTCTCAGTGGTGGTTGGAAAATTGTTAAAACAATGGGTTCCAAAATCACAAAAGTAACCTCGTTTGAAGGTGTAACCGCCGAAACTGCTGGTGCTTTAACCCTTTATTTCACGGAGCATTTACACATTCCTGTGAGTACAACCCACACGATTACTGGATCTATCATTGGTACAGGACTTACCAAAAGAGTTTCGGCAGTACGCTGGGGCGTCACGGTCAGTTTGCTTTGGGCGTGGGTCTTGACCATTCCCATTTCGGGATTATTAGCCGCAGGAATCTATTATGTCTTAGCTTTATTTATTTAATTTTATATTGTCAAAATCTCAATTCTAGAGTTTTAGAATTGGGATTTTTTTTCCTCCTATTTCGGCGACTACTATTAGGACAGGAAAAGTTTTTTTGGCTTTCGCCGAATATATTCAGGCTGCTTAAGATTTGGATGGCGTGGGGTTTTGATTTGTCGTCGGTTGAAGTAGGGCGGTGGAGTTGAATTTTTTTGTTGATGAACAAGACAAAAAGAAAAGTATTATGTGATTTGCTACGCAATTCGCTTTGCTCGGGTCTCCTTCGTCGAAATGACAGGTTTGCGAGTAGTTTTGCGATAAAACCTTCTAAAAAAATTTTAATAATCACTTAGTAAAAAAACACCACAACCACTACGAGCGTCATTGCGACGAAGGAAGTAATCGCATCTGAGACTCAAATTCAATTGTAAAATTTCGAAAATATCTTGCTAAATAAAATTCGCTTAGTAGGAAAACACTAAAACTATACTCGCCAACTTTCCCCACACAAATGAGTGATCCTGAAAACGGAAGGATCTCACTTCAGACTCAGCCTTATCTGTATAAAATCGAATTTCTCTTTCTACCGGATAGCGCGGATTTGCAATCCGTGCCCGAGCGCTACGTCGACAAACTTGTCATCCTGACGAAGGAAGACCCGAGCGATAGCGAACGGGCGAAGCAATCTCATTTGAGGCTCAGTTGCATTTCTAATAGGTCGAAGTTTTATTGCCACTATAAATTTTTTAGAAAATAGTATACATAAGTTTTGCCCGCCATTCTTACTCACAAACTTGTCGTTTCGAGCATAGCGAGACCCGAGCAAAGCGAACAGGAGAAGCAAATTACATAATCAGTCTTAACGTTAGCTTAAAATAAAAAAATGGAATTTTACCTGAAATAGATCAAACCAGTAGCATATTTTTGTTCAATCATAATGAAAACAAATATTATGTGATTTCTCCTTCGTCGAAATGACAATTTTGCGAATTGAGTTTTCATATCATATGAAGGATCTCATTTGAGGCTCAAACTCGTTTTCACAAAGTCGAAATTCTCTCAATACTAAAATTTGTTTTGAAGAAAATTACATTAAATTTTCATTTCCTTTCTTTTTGGCATTGCCCCAAAAAGAAACAAAAAAGTCTAGACCGAGACTATTCACTGACCTGCGATCATCTCAACTCCTAAATCAAAAAAACTCGCTTGAAGTAGCAGGAATAACTATCGATTAATACAGCACGGCAAAGCGTGATTGCGACATAGAAATCAATCGCATCTGAGACTCAATGTCGTTTCTATAAAGTTTATTTTTCTTACCTAATTCATTTTCGTTGAGAGGAATAATTCACAAACCATTTTCGCAAAATTGTCACTTCGAGCTGAGCGAGAAGTCACATAATAAAGCTCAATTTTATTTCTTTATTATTCATAATTTTTGTTCGCCTAACTAGTTTGCTGAGGTCTTCTTTGTCGATAGTAGAAATTTGGAAATAGAAGATTTTTTGAGAAATTTCGCTGCAGTTCTACGCTTAACGGTAGGAAACTTTATTGTAAAAAGATATAAATTTATAGCGCAAACTGGAGTTGTGCAGGAAAGTCTCAAAATTCATTACAAATTTTGTTTTTGCACTGTGACTTTCGAAGTAGAGTCTTATGATGTAAAGAAAAATTTCGGATTGATGGTAATTTTGGTATTACTGAAATGCTTAAGATTTTTAACACATCTATCAGGTTCAAAAGAAACCTTGCACGAGAGGAAGTCCATCTCGAATCTTCTGCAATTTTGCTTACAAGGTCTGTAATTATTGAAATCAAAATTTCACTAAAAGTATTGGGCTACTTTTTATTATTAGAGATAAGTGAAATACTTTAGTTCATTAACTGCTTTTATTATTAATTTCGACAACCCAATTTGTAGCTTCTATCTTCAAATCCTTGAAATAGCTTTTTGTTTCTGCTGAATGTTTGGAGTCGATAAACAAAGTTGCCTCTGAAATACCATATTTTAAATCAAGTTCCTCTAAAATGGAATTCTTGTATTTATAATCTATGATATGTGATGCAATAAAAATATTTTCGTAAGAATTGGGTTTCTCTTCATTTTGTTTTTTTACCCAATCACGTTGTTCTCTAATATAATTTTTCAGTGTTAGCAGAGGAGAGTCATTTCCATCGATACTCCATGGGAAAAGCATAAAACATCCTTCCTGAACTCTCATCCTAGGATTTTTGATAATGGGTTTAAGAATGTAAATATCATCATTCTTAAACCTTGACATAAAATCTTTGAATTTACTAGTTTTCGGTACTTCCTTATAAACTTGAAGTTCAGGGTTATTCATTTCTAAGTTTGGAAAAAATTTGGTTTCCGCTAAGTGAAGCCTTCCATCCACATTGTCAAATTTATTACTTAGATCATAACACGAAAAGAATAAAGCTACTAGTATATCTTCTGTCCAATCTACTAATCGTGTCGGCATTTCAAAATGTTGCGCAACCATAAGTCTTTCAACAGGATCATAGCTTTGGTCATAGTGAGATAAAATATTTGCATATAGATGACCATACGTAGCAGCTTCAAATAATCCAGCACTCTTTTTACTATCAAAAAGCCTATATAATGACGGTAAGACATCCCAACTTTGATCCACTTGTCCTCTAAAAATCATTTCGCCTTTTTCAAATCCACAAAACTGAATTGATTTTATAACCTCTGTCACAGTTTTTATTTTTACCATAGTATTTTTCATAATAAATTATCAGTTTTAATAGTTTTATAAACTTAGTTCTTGATTGTAGGTAACTTTTGTGCAAGTTTGATAAAATAATAATAATTTTATTATTATTTAAACTATAAAATATGAAAATATTTGATTGCTAATATATCAAAGTTCTTAATAGTTAATTGAAAAAATATTGAAATATTAATAATCTAAATCAGTTTGATTGAATTTGAAATTCTGAAATCTTTCCCAACGAGAACTCTTGCGAGAAGGATAGTAGTGAACCCGAGCTTTTGCGAACTAGCGAAGCAAATCCTTTCCTGTGGCTTTGCGGAGCAAAAGCTACAGGAAAGATTGGGAACGAATAGCCTGACCTTGAGCCACAATATAAGTTCAACTTTTACGAAAACGTGCTGGCGAAAGGGCTCGCCCAAATCAAACACCCCGCCCTTCGGGCCAATGTCATAAAGTTAAGGATCAGACTGCTCGTTTGTAATTATTCAAAGTCTTGTGTTTTCCTTTTCTTTTTATGATTCTAAAATCTCTTGGTGCGCTTCGCCCTGGTCTGATTGGCTCAACACT
>JBBSQV010000190.1:0-4145 GCA_038243675.1 Flavobacteriales bacterium | reverse complement strand
TTCGGCATCAGCGCTATTTTAATCTACTTATTCTTAGGACAATAATTTTTTGATAATGGATGTATCTATACTATTAATACTCTTACTTACCGGTGCAATTGCTACTTATTTGAGCGGTGATAAATTAGCTTCAAAAGTTGCGCTGATATTTTCGGTCGCAGCGTTAGTACTCACTTTGATGCTTGTAAATATGCACGCTCAAGGTCAGTCACTAGACTTTGTTCAAGTTTGGGTAACAAACCCAAAAATATTCTTTGCACTTTCAGGCGATGGTCTGGCTCTAGCGATGTTATTGCTTACAACTGGTTTACTGCCAATCATTATCTATTCGTCTTTTGGAAATACTTACGCGAATGCAAAGAGCTTCTATGCTTTAGTGTTATTTATGGCTTTTGCAATGGCGGGAACATTTTTGGCATCAGACGGATTTTTATACTATATTTTCTGGGAGCTTTCGCTAATACCAATCTACTTTATCGCCCTTGTATGGGGTAATGGAGATGCAGAATCTCGCAAGAAAGCAGTTTTGAAATTCTTTATTTACACTCTTGCAGGTTCATTATTTATGTTAGTTGGATTTGTGTACTTATTCCAAAAAACAGGAAGCTTCTTGCTAACTGATTTGGTAAAAGCATCTCTATCTGAAACAGAACAGACTTGGATTTTCTTCGCGTTCTTCTTGGCCTACGCTATTAAGATTCCGTTGATTCCTTTCCATACTTGGCAAGCGAAGGTTTACCAAAAAGCACCATTCGTTGGAACAATTCTTCTTTCGGGAATTATGTTGAAAATGGGATTGTACAGTATCATCAGATGGCAATTGCCAATTGCTCCTTTTGCAGCGAGACATTATATGACGATTTTGATTTCTCTTGGAATTGCAGGTGTTATCTACGGATCTATCGTGGCTCTGCGTCAGAAAAATTTAAAACGATTATTAGCTTATTCTTCTCTTGCTCACGTAGGACTTATCGCTGCAGGTGCTTATACACTTACAATTGATGGTTTCCGCGGAGCAGTTTTGCAAATGCTAGCACACGGATTTGTAGTTGCTGGTTTATTCATCGTTGCAGAAATTATCGAAAGACGTTACAATACTCAAGAAATTGCCGAAATGGGTGGAATACGATCACAAGCTCCAAAACTAACATCATTCTTTTTGATTTTAATAATGGCTTCGGTAGCATTGCCAACAACTTTCAACTTTGTTGCAGAGTTTATGGTCCTGTTTAGTTTGTCACAAATCAATATGTGGTTTGCAGTTTTAGGAGGATCAACGATTATTTTAGGTGCTTACTATATGCTGAAAATGTTTCAGAATTCGATGCTTGGAGAAACGAATACGAAAGTATTTGCAGATGTAACTTTTAGCGAAGGCACTTCACTTGTACTTATTGTTGGAGTATTACTATTCTTCGGATTTTATCCAAAACCATTATTGGAACTTATAACTCCAAGTCTCGAGCAGATTTTGGCGGGTATCAATAATTTGGATCAACTCAAACAAACAGTTCAATAATCGAATAGCTTTTAGCTTATCATAGATAAATAAAACAATAAAGATTTTAGCGAAAGCGATTGCCATAACTGAAATCTTAAATTAGAAAATACCACAATGATTACATTAATAGCGATTACAGGATTAGGTGTTTTATGTCTTTTATTTGAAATTTTGAATTTAAGAAAATTCATAGTTCCGTTTGCGACAATCGGATTACTTGCCGCTTTGGGAGTAACGATCAGCACTTATGACGTGCCATCTGCATACTTCAACAATATGATTATTACTGATAATTATTCGGTAGTATTCTCCTCATTGTTCATCGTGCTAACAACTTTTCTGGTTGCAATGAGCCACGAATTTTACAAAGATCATCCCACGAAAATTAGCGACTTTGTATCAATAAAAATATTTTTATTAGCAGGAGCAGTTGCAATGGTATCTTTTGGAAACCTGGCAATGTTCTTTTTAGGATTAGAAATTCTATCAATCGCACTTTATATTTTAGCGTCAAGCGAAAGATTAAGTTTGAAAAGTAACGAAGCAGGAATGAAATATTTCCTAATGGGAGCTTTTGCCTCTGGAATCGCTTTGTTCGGAATCTGTCTTATCTACGGTGCTACAGGATCATTTGAAATCACAGAAATCTACGCACTTTCAACTTCAGGATTAATGCCTTCTTGGTTTTTTATCGGAATGGCGTTGCTTACAATCGGAATGTTATTCAAAATCGCAGCCGTACCTTTTCACTTTTGGGCTCCCGATGTTTACGAAGGATCGCCAAATCTGACTGCAGCTTTAATGAGTACATTGACCAAAGTTGTAGCAATTGCAGCACTTTATAAGTTGATTGTAGGAATGGAAGCAACTGTAGATTATAAGTTTCAAATCCTAATCGTAATTATTTCTATCGCTTCAATGGTGGTTGGAAATATTATGGCATTGAGACAAGATAATGTCAAGCGTATGCTGGCTTTCTCTGGAGTTTCGCACGCAGGATTTATGCTAATGGTATTCTTGAGCAATTCGCCATCACAAGGAACATTATTGTATTACGCAGCAGCTTATGCGCTCGCAGGTATCGCAGCATTTGCGGTACTTATCCACGTTTGCAATGGCAAAGACAACGAAGATATCGTCAACTTTAATGGACTTGGAAAAACGAATCCATTCTTGGCAGCAATGCTTACATCAGCACTTTTATCAATGGGTGGAATTCCAATTTTTTCTGGATTCTTCGCGAAGTTTATGCTGTTTACCCAAACAATTCAGTCAGGATATCTTTATGTAGTGATTGTAGCAGTTTTAATGTCAATTGCAAGTATCGGATATTATTTCAAGTTAATCCTTGCGATGTATACCAAAGATGCTGAAGAAACATCGGCTCCGGTACCAGTTATTTATAGTGCTGTTGCTGGAATTGCAATTTTGATTAATGTATTAATGGGATTATTTCCATCTGCAATTATCGATTTGTTGTAGGCAGCTTTCAGTCCTCATAAAAATCCATTTTCACAATCAGCCATCTTTTTACCTATAAAGGGTTTAAAAGTGATTAACTTTGCACCTCAAATACAAATAGAATGAGCAAAATTAGAATCACAAAACAGTTTAATTTCGAAACAGGTCACGCATTATACGGTTACGATGGTAAGTGTCGCAACGTGCACGGGCATAGCTACAAACTATCTGTAACGGTAATCGGGAAGCCTATCACAGACAATACAAATGTGAAATTCGGAATGGTAATTGACTTTTCTGATCTTAAGAAAATTGTGCTCGAAGAAGTTGTAGATGTCTTTGACCACGCGACAGTTTTCAATAAAAATACACCACACGTTGACCTTGCCAATGAATTAAGTACTCGAGGTCATCACGTAATTTTGGTCGATTATCAGCCTACAAGCGAAAATATGGTGATTGATTTTGCCGATAAAATCAAAAGCCGACTTCCGCACGATATCAGTTTATTCTCCCTTCGTCTTCAGGAAACCGAAAGTTCTTTTGCCGAGTGGTTCGCGTCAGACAATTCGTAAAAGCTTTCAGCATTAGCTTTTAGCTGTTAGCCTTTAGCTTATTTTGATGGCGGTTGTTTATCCGCAAATTGATGGTAGTTAATCTTGCCGAATTCAGAATATCTTAGTTATAATAATCATAGATTCATAATTTCTTTTTGGGTGTGCCCTATTTCCTGCTTTTAAGGAGCAGGAATAGGTCGGCCTATCCACTATATCTTTTTCATATCTTTTGCATTCGCAAAGCTATAAAAAAGGATGCCGTTGCTATGCCTCACACAATTCTTAGCTGTCAGCTTTTAGCTATGAGCTTTTAGCTTATTTTGATGACGATTATTGGCTGGTGGAAGTTCACTTGTATTCCGCAAGCCGCGCTAGAGCGAGCGTCCTCGCTCGTTTCGCTATTACTGCCAATCTACGTACAGACAAGGCATGCCTTGTCTCTACAGAATAAATATCTTATCAATTTAATTTAAACTATATACCAATCACTACCCGCCATCCACAAAAACTGTCAACTGACAACTGTAAACTAAAACAGAAAAGCCGAATACTTCTCAGTATTCGGCTTTCCTTTTTTTGAATTAATCTAAATCCTTTGCTTACTTATTTCTTTACGATAATAAACT
>JBBSQV010000189.1:0-4166 GCA_038243675.1 Flavobacteriales bacterium | reverse complement strand
GATCTTTCTTATGATGTTTTTGGAAAACCAAATCTTGCAGACGGGAAGCATATCTCGATAACACATTCTCATAATTTTTCGGCAATTATAGTTAGTGATATGCCTGTTGGAATTGATATGGAAAAAATGAGAGAGAAAATTGCAGTAATTGCCCCGAGATTTATGGAAGATGATTTTGATTTTCCATCGCAAAAAGATCCTGATTATATTAAGAAACTTACTGCAGTTTGGGGAGTTAAGGAATGTATCTTCAAAATTAGAAATGAAGCTGGTATCAGTTTTAGAAATAATATAAGGGTTGATTCTTTCGATCTGCTTTCGCAAACCGGCCTCGCACACCTGCATTTTCAAGGAATTAATCAGGCCTTTGAAATGCATTTCACTCAAGTGCAAAACTTTATGCTCGTGTATGCTTTCGAAAAGGAGATTGCCCTTCTAAATTAATTTTAAAATTCTCTTTTTTGTACAATACAAATCATAATATCTATTCTGAAATTTTATCGGCTAAGGCAGACAAGCGCAAATTACTTGCTGTTCTTTTAGATCCTGACAAGATTGAACTGAATACTTTTGAAGATAAAATTGAGAAATTAAGAACTTCGGCCATTACCCACATATTCATCGGCGGAAGCAGTATGTACAATTCGCAGATTGATCAAATAATCGCGCTTACTCGAAAAAACCTTTCGCTCCCAATTGTTCTGTTTCCGGGCGATCCTTGTCAAATTTCCAATAAGGCTGATGCTATATTATTCTTGTCACTTATTTCTGGTCGAAATCCAGATTATTTAATCGGACATCAAGTGGCTGCAATTTCGAAATTGGAACATTCAGGGTTGGAAATAATTTCAACAGGATATTTGCTGATAGAGGGTGGAAAGCAAACTGCAGTTGCAACTGTGAGTAATACGCAACCAATGGATATTTTGAATCCAGAGCTTATTACCCAAACTGCGCAGGCAGGAGTTTTATTAGGAAATAAATTAATTTATCTCGAAGCGGGAAGTGGTGCGAAATCGTTTGTTTCGGAATCAATTGTTTCAAATGTTTCTAACAAAATTCCAGTTCCTTTAATTGTTGGTGGGGGAATAAGATTGCACGAGGATATTTTCAAAATATTTAATGCTGGAGCAGATCTCATCGTCATCGGAACTGCATTTGAAGATGATAGCAACTTTTTCGACGGTTTAAAAATATTTTAAAACAATGAACTTAATTGAATTTTTTACAGATGCCTACAAAGAGACATCTTGGTTTGTGATTTCGTTGGAGATGATTGCTTTTGTTTTTGGTATAGCAAGTGTCTATTATGCCAAAAAAGAAAATATATTAGTATATCCTACAGGCTTAATTGCTACTTGCATCACAGTTTTCTTACTATATCGCGCAGGCTATTTTGGCGATATGGTTGTCAACTTTTATTACTCAGTAATGAGCATTTACGGATGGTATATTTGGTCGCGACCAACAGCAAATGATGGGGTTTTGCCAATTTCACGAACTACCAAAAGAGAAAAATTAATTGGCTTAATGCTGTTTGTTGTGACTATTGTTGTTATTTTTGTCATTTACCGCATTTTTGCCCAAGCGATTGAAGTTGAGAATTATATTGATGTTTTTACATCTGGAATCTTTTTCACAGCAATGTACTTTATGGCGCTAAAAAAGATTGAAAACTGGACACTTTGGATTGTAGCAGATATTATCAGTATTCCTCTCTATGCTTATAGAGGGCTTGGAATTCTGTCGCTACAATTTTTGATATTTACAATTATGGCCGTGCAGGCTTATATACAATGGAAAAAAACATTAGACATTCAGAAGAGAGCGAGTTGAATTCCGCTTCCGCGAAATTAGAACAGCTTTTTACTAAAGAGGATATCGCCTTTATAGAAAATCACGGACTTACAGTTTCTGAAATCGAACGACAACTGTCTATTTTTCAGAATAATCAATCGGCAATTGAGTTGGCAAGAGCCGCGTGTATATCTGATGGAATTATTGAATTAAATCAAGAAATTTCTGAAAAATATATCAATTTATTTGAAGAAAGAAAAGCAGATCTTCAATTGATGAAGTTTGTACCTGCATCTGGTGCGGCAACGAGAATGTTTCAGTTTCTTTCTGAGTTCCTAAATAATTTTGATCCTATAAACGATACAATTACCACCTACTGTAATAGAACAAAAGAAAAAAATCTTTCAATCTTTCTTGCTGGAATAGAGAAATTTCCATTCTATCAAAACGTAATTGAGAAATTTCAAGAACATAATTCCGAGTATTTACTACTTTCAGAAGATGAGCAGTTTTATCAGCTGATTCGGTTTTTATTCGAAAATGAACATTTTAATTTTTCTTCAAAGCCAAAAGCAGTTTTGCCTTTTCATATTACAGAACATAAAATAAATACTCCTGTCGAAGTTCATTTGCACGAAGCTGCGGCATATAGCGTAGGAAACGGATCAAAAGCTGAGGTACATTTTACGATTTCAGAACAGCATACTTTGTTGTTTGAAGAAATTCTGCACCACAATAAATCGGCAATTGAGAAAGAACATAATATCGAAATCAATACAAGTTTCAGTTATCAGAAACGAAAAACTGATACGATTGCAGTCGATAAATTCAACCAACCTTTCCGTTGTGAGCAAGGGAATTTTGTTTTCAGACCTGGAGGACACGGCGCGTTGATCGAAAACCTAAATGATCTTTCCGCTGATCTTATCTTTATAAAAAACATCGACAACGTCCGAAATAATAAACACAAGATTATTTCGAAATACAAGAAAGTGTTAGCTGGAATATTACTCGAATGGCAAACTAGAATTTTTAATATTCTAAATACTATCGAAAATAAAACATTTTCAGATTCTCAACTCGAAGCAGCTATTTTGATGCTAGAAACAGAATTGAAAATCGAACTTCCTGAAGATTTTAGAGCGATGAAATCAGAGGATCAGAATCAATTTTTGGTTTCAGTTTTTAACAGGCCGTTGCGCGTTTGTGGAATGGTGAAAAACGAAGGTGAAGCTGGAGGTGGACCATTTTGGGTTCAAAATGCTGATGGTACTAACTCTCTCCAAATTGTTGAGATGGCGCAAATAGATATGGACAACGATAGCCAAGCGGAAATCTTATCAAAATCTACCCACTTCAATCCAGTTGATATTGTCTGTGCGACCAGAGATTTCAAAGGAAATAAATTCGATTTGCTATCCTACGTAGATCATAGCACAGGATTTATTGTCGAAAAATCTAAGAAAGGAAAACCAATCAGATCGTACGAACATCCAGGATTGTGGAATGGCGCGATGGCGCGATGGATCAGCATTTTTGTTGAAGTTCCAATCGAAACATTTTCGCCGGTAAAAACGGTAAACGACTTACTAAAACCTGCTCATCAGCAATAATAATGGACGCAGAAAAAGTATTTTCCGAATTAAAATTTAAAGCCGTTCGCAGTAGTGGAGCGGGAGGACAAAACGTGAATAAGGTTTCGTCCAAGGTTGTCTTGTCTTTTGATGTACAAGCGTCCGAAGGTTTAAATGAAGAGGAAAAGTTTAGAATTTCCGACAAAATCAGCAGTCGATTGACCACCGAAGGTATTTTGAATCTAAGTTGTGACGAAGACCGAAGTCAATTCCGAAACAAAGAATTAGTTCAGAAGCGTTTCATCAAAATTCTTCAAGATGCTTTGGCTGTTGCCAAAATCAGAAAAGCCACCCGAATTCCCAAATCGGCTGTGCGCAAACGTTTAAAGTTGAAGTCCGGTCGAGGCGAAATCAAAAAAGGCAGAAAGAGGCCAGGTATGGATGATTAAAATCGCTCGAAAATTAATTTTTCACATTCTATTTGCTTCAATACTTTTTTACTGTACTTTTGCGGCGTCTCAAAGGGGTGCCTAAATTTTGCGTAAACATTATAGAAGCTGAGATTATACCCAACGAACCTGGGCAGGTAATGCTGCCAAGGGAACAAAAAGTTCTTAGTCGAATTAATGATGTTATGGCCAGCATCAAAAATTTTAAAAAGAACTTTTTAAAACAATCAATTATATTTTTAAAAAAAAGAATAATTGCCCCTTTTATTCGTAACTATTTTACGGATGAAAACACTTTTAAAAATTAGCAGCGTCCTTCTTGTCGCTCTTCTTTCGGCGAAAGCCT
>JBBSQV010000188.1:0-4233 GCA_038243675.1 Flavobacteriales bacterium | reverse complement strand
TTTTTCTTAGACTTACTTGCGCCGCAGCTAAATAAAAGCATACTGAATAGTAAAATAAAAATAGTTCTAGTCATTGTATTGAATTGTAGGGAGTTGTTTATTTTCTAAAAATTTATTCATTCCTGAGATTCCTTGCAGACCTCCAGTATGTATCAGCAAAATTTTGGTGTTTTCTGGAAAGTAATTCTTAGCTATCAGATCTATAACGCCAAAAACCATCTTTGCAGTATATATCGGATCGAGTTGTATGCTTGTTTGTATCTTAAAATCATTAATAAAATTAACTAATTCCGCATTAATTTTTGCATAACCCCCAAAGTGGTAATCGCAGATCAAATTCCATCTTTTATTATTTACCACCGCATCAATAACCTCTCGAAGATTTTCTGCACGTACTGCCGGAAATCCCAAAACTTCCTGATGTGGCAAACTACTGTTTATCAAACCAGAAATTGTACCACCCGTCCCAACTGCACAGCAAATATAATCAAATTTTGCGTCTTCTTCTGTGATGATTTCCTCGCAACCTTTTACAGCCAACATATTAGTACCGCCTTCTGGAATTAAATAGAAATCTCCATACTTTTCTCGAAGATCAGCAATCAGATTTTCATCCTCTTTATTTCTGTAATCTGTGCGAGTCCAAAACTCAAATTTCATTCCGCAATTTTGCGCAAAGGTTAAGGTAGAGTTTCCTTCAATTTTATCAAACAATTCCTCTCCGCGAATGATTCCAATTGTTTCAAATCCATACTTCTCGCCTGCCGCAGCTACCGCTGCAATATGATTGGAAAAAGCACCGCCAAAAGTTAGAAGTATTTTCTTTTTTAGCTTCTGTGCTTCAAGAATATTGTATTTTAATTTTCGAAATTTATTCCCGGAAATAAACGAATGCAGCAAATCTTCGCGCTTCATTTCAACCGATATATTATTAGGAAAAGAAATAGAAATTTTTTGATTCATCGAAAAAGCAAGCATTTCTGCAAATCTAAGGTTTATTAGTCAAGAGATCCATTAAAATCAAGGATTCTGCAATGAATGTGCTTCCGAAATAGTCAAATACTTGAAATTGATAAGTGCTCTGCCTTTCCTAATTTAGCGAAAGCTTAAATAAAAAAACAGATTTTAGTGTATTTTAATATTTCAAAAATGACCAAAATCAAATAGTTTACAATTCCTGTTTTAGCGAAAGCATAAATTAAAAAAACACCACTTAGAACATTATAAGTACTTCAGAAATGACCAAAACTTTCGATTTTGAAAGTATTCCATATTTCCTTCATTAGCGTAAGCTTCTCTTTCAAAACTAATATTTCTATACGCTTTACGTCTATTTCTAAATTGAATTAATCTGAAAGAATATTCGACAAAATACCAAATGAAAAATGGCAGAATAGCAAGTTCTAATTGTTGCTTCAAATGTATGCATTCGTGATGAATCAGTACCTTATCGGACACATCGGCGTCAGCAGAAACAATCACAAACGGAAAAATAGTAAGCCCACTAAAACCTTTCGTTATTAAATAACGACTCTGAAGTATAAACATCCTTTTAAGTTTTATAACTTTGTCTTTATGGACAAGCAAGATAAAGAAAAAAATACTGCGCCCGAGGCAGATTATTATCTAACGCCCGAAGGTTACAAATGTTTTACCGAAGCTCATCATCTCAAGCGCGGCTATTGCTGCAAAAATGGTTGTAGACATTGTCCTTATGGCTTTAATAAAAAGACAGGCTTAAACGATTTAAATAAAAATAACAAATAGAATTTGGGCGTTCCCGCATAAAAAATGCGGGCGGGCTGTTGCAACTCGCTCTTTCTGTTTCACAGAAAGGAGCTCAAACAAATTGCAACATCCCTAACGCATAGAGTTACCACGTATAAAACAACATAACGAAACTTGATAATGACTTTTAAAGAACAGATTCAACAAGGAATTCCATCGGTTTTACCACAAGCACAATCATACGACTCCACCGTAAATCACGCGCCAAAGCGAAAAGATATTTTATCTCTGGACGAAAAAAAGTTAGCACTTAAAAATGCACTCAGATATTTCGAACCAAAAGATCACGCAGAATTAGCAGTTGAATATTTAGCTGAACTCAATACTTATGGCCGAATCTATATGTACAGACTTAGACCAGATTACAAAATGTACGCACGTCCAATCGAACAATATCCTGGAAAATCTGAGCAAGCAAAAGCAATTATGTTGATGATTCAGAATAATCTTGATTACGCAGTTGCACAACATCCACACGAACTTATTACTTACGGAGGAAACGGAGCCGTTTTTCAAAATTGGGCTCAGTATCTTTTGACAATGAAATATTTATCAGAAATGACCGATGAGCAAACGCTCACGATGTATTCTGGTCACCCAATGGGATTATATCCTTCTCATAAAAATGCTCCAAGAGTTGTAGTAACCAACGGAATGATGATTCCAAACTATTCTCAACCGGACGATTGGGAAAAATTCAACGCACTTGGTGTAACGCAATATGGTCAAATGACCGCTGGAAGTTTTATGTACATCGGTCCTCAAGGAATCGTACACGGAACAACAATTACAGTTCTAAATGCTGGTAGAAAAATTGCTAAAGACGGTGAAGATTTAACTGGAAAACTTTTCCTCACCGCTGGACTTGGCGGAATGAGCGGCGCTCAGCCTAAAGCGGGAAATATTGCTGGATGTATTACTGTTTGTGCAGAAGTAAATCCAAAAGCTGTTGCAACAAGACACGAGCAAGGCTGGGTAGACGAAGTTATTGAGGACTTAGACGCTTTAGTTGAACGAATTAAAAAAGCAAAAGAAAATAAAGAGGTAGTTTCAATCGCTTTCCTTGGAAATATCGTATCTGTTTGGGAAAAGCTTGATGAAGCCAATATATATGTAGATTTAGGAAGTGATCAAACTTCACTTCACAATCCTTGGGCGGGAGGTTATTATCCTATCGATATTAGTTTTGAAGATGCCAAACAAATGATGGCAGAAAATCCAGAGCAATTCAAAATTGAAGTTCAAAAAACATTAAGACGCCACGCCGATGCGGTAAATAAACATACGGCAAAAGGTACTTACTTCTTCGATTACGGAAATGCTTTTCTATTAGAATGTTCACGCGCAGGCGGAGATGTAATGGCTGAAAACGGTATCGACTTCAAATATCCAAGTTACGTTCAGGATATTTTAGGGCCAATGTGTTTTGATTACGGTTTTGGACCTTTTAGATGGGTTTGTGCTTCCGGAAAACCTTCAGATCTTGCCCTTACAGATAAAATTGCAAGAGAAGTTTTGGAAGAATTGGCGGCTACTGCTCCATCTGAAATTCAGCAGCAAATGCAAGACAATATCAAATGGATCAAAAACGCTGAAGAAAATAAAATGGTCGTTGGATCGCAAGCGCGAATTTTATACGCGGATTCTGATGGTCGTGTCAAAATTGCTGCAGCTTTCAACAAAGCAATTGGCGAAGGAAAATTAGGAACCGTAGTTTTAGGTCGTGATCATCACGATGTCTCTGGGACTGATTCTCCTTTTAGAGAAACTTCAAATATTTATGATGGCTCTCGCTTTACAGCAGATATGGCAATACAAAATGTAATTGGAGATAGCTTCCGCGGAGCAACTTGGGTTTCTATTCACAATGGTGGTGGAGTAGGCTGGGGTGAGGTTATAAATGGTGGATTTGGTATGGTTCTTGATGGATCGGAAGAAGCAGATAAACGATTGAGATCTATGTTGTTCTGGGATGTAAACAATGGGATTTCCCGTCGTTCTTGGGCTCGAAATGAAGAAGCAATTTTCGCCATAAAACGCGCAATGGAATCCGAGCCACTTCTTAAAGTTACTATTCCTAACCTTGTAGACGAATCTATTTTGAAGTTTTAAATATGAAGAAGATTAATAGTATTTCTCTTTTTGCGATGGGCGGTTTATTGATTCCAGTTGGAATTTACACAACTAATTACTATGTGCAAATTGTGGCCCTTTCGCTATCAATCGTTTTGAGTATTTTGGCAATCATCAAGAGTTTTAAAGAAAAAAGAAAACGAAACAATTAAAAAAGAAATGCGTTATGAAGACATTTAAATTATTACCTCTACTCCTACTTTTTATTTTAGGGTCTTGTAGCTCTGTAAGAGTTGCACAAGACTTCGACAAAAATGTAGACTTCACAAATTACAAATCATTCGCTTTCTTTAAAGCAGGAATTGATAAAGT
>JBBSQV010000187.1:0-4390 GCA_038243675.1 Flavobacteriales bacterium | reverse complement strand
TTCATCTTCGGGAATACTTTTCAATAATAGTATTTTTTTATCTGCTGCCTGTCTTGATCAATTGCTCCGTTAGCGTCCCTAAGCTCCATACTTTTTTGTGAAAAAGACGCGCTCCATACGTTAAATCAGAAGTAAAATCTTGGTTTCCTGATCCTGTAACACTGATAGTATTGCTACTTTTATTTCGATTTGCAAAAGCATTCGAAAACATAAAGGACGCAATAAGGATTGATAATGAGATAATACCTACACTTATATAGTTTTTCATCTAAAATTCATTTGAAGTTTAAAAAAGACCTCGTTGTTTGTCTGTATTTACTAAACGTACATTCTTATTTTTTCTTATTTTTACAAACATCAAAAAAACAGCATGGAATTTAAAAATACAAAATATTTCGCACAACAGTGTGATCTAGAGGACAAATTACAGAAGTATCAAGATGAGTTTATCTTTCCAAAAGTAAAGGGAGAAAAAGTAATATATTTCACAGGAAATTCTCTCGGCTTACAACCTACTCGTGCAAAAGCATATGTTGATGAGGTTATGGATGACTGGGCAAATCTTGCTGTAGAAGGACACTTTATTGCCAACAAACCTTGGTGGGATTACCACGAGAGATTTGCAAACCCTTTAAGTAAAGTGGTAGGTGCACTGCCAGAAGAAATTACTGTCATGAACACCTTGACTGTCAACCTACATTTGATGATGGTTACATTTTACAAGCCTACTCCTAAGAGATACAAAATAATTTGTGAATCAAAAGCTTTTCCTTCTGATCAATATATGTTTCAGAGTCAAGTTTGTTTCCACGGATTTAAACCTTCTGACGCAATTGTGGAAATTCACAGACGCGACGGAGAGCATAATATCAGGCTTGAAGACGTCTTAGCAAAAATTGAAGAAGTGGCCGATGAGCTTGCTTTAGTGTTAATAGGAGGAGTAAATTATTATACAGGACAAGTTTTTGACATAAAAACTATAACCGAAGCTGCGCATAATACTGGCGCTTATGTGGGGTGGGACCTTGCTCATGCTGCTGGAAATATCAAACTTGAATTGCATGATTGGAATGTAGATTTCGCTGCTTGGTGTAGTTATAAGTATATGAATTCGGGGCCAGGAAATGCTTCTGGAGTTTTTGTGCATAAAGTACATCATTCAGACAAAAGTTTAAATCGATTTGCTGGCTGGTGGGGACATAATAAAGAGAGACGTTTTAAGATGGAACCAACTTTTGACCCAGTCAAAGGCGCCGATGGATGGCAAATAAGTAATCTTCCAATTCTGTCACTTGCGCCTTACTTAGCATCATGCGAAATGTTTGAAGAAATAGGAATGGACGCGTTAATTGAAAAAAGAGATAAAATTACTTCTTACTTAGAATTCATTTTACATGAAGTAGAGAAAGAAGTAGGCGGTAATTTCGAAATTATTACGCCTAGTAACCCTTCAGAAAGAGCTTCGCAGTTATCAATATTATTGCACGGCGAAGGGCGCGCTCTATTTGAATATCTAATGGAAAATGGCGTCATTACAGATTGGCGTGAACCAAACGTTATCAGACTTGCGCCAGTGCCTTTATACTGCTCTTATGAAGATATGTATAACTTTGGTCAGATATTAAAAACGGGAATCTCTAAATAAATTTTAAATAAAATAATCGTTCTAAATATGAACAAAGAAAATAAAATCAAAAATTTTGATCCTTCTCAACCTGGGTTAGCTGACGAAAGCATTTTTGGACTTCCTTTTACTGCCGAAGAATGCGAAATTATCATTATACCTGTGCCTTGGGAAGTTACCGTAAGTTACGGAGCTGGTGCTTCGGATGGACCTGATGCTATTTTGGAATCTTCGTTCCAAGTTGATTTGCATCATCAGCAATTCCCAGATTTATGGAAATTGGGAATTTATTTAGATATAAATAAGCAAACGGAAACATGGGCAGAGCAAAGCAAAAGATATAAATCTTTGGCTCAACCTATTATTACCGCAATAGAAGGTGGGCAAATTATTTCTCAAAAGCCAAAACTACAGGCATATTTAGATGAAATAAATAAAGCATGTAGTATCTTTAATTCAGAAGTAAAAGACCGGGTTCTCTATTGGGCGAATCAAGGTAAAAAAGTAGTTCTTTTAGGTGGAGATCACTCAACTCCGCTAGGATATTACCAAGCTCTTGCAACAATGCACGATGATTTTGGACTACTACATCTTGATGCTCACATGGATTTGAGAAAAGCTTACGAAGGTTTTGAAAACTCTCATGCTTCGATAATGTATAATGCATTGAAGATTCCGCAAATTTCTAAAATAGTTCAGGTCGGAATTAGAGATTTTTGTCAACAAGAAGTAGAAGTTGCGCTAGAAGACAGAGTTGTCGTTCACACAGATATGGATTTGAAAAATGAAAGTTTTTCTGGAATCACTTGGAGTGAACAATGCGATAATATAATTGCTGCTTTACCCCAAAAAGTCGCTATCAGTTTCGATATTGATGCTCTTCAAGCGTGGTACTGCCCAAATACTGGTACGCCAGTGCCGGGTGGATTGTCATTTGAACAAGCTGCTTTTTTATTAAGTAAATTGGCTGACAGCGACAAAGATATTATTGGGTTTGATCTTGTAGAGGTTTCTCCTGGTGATGATGATTGGGATGGAAATGTTGGATCAAGAATGTTATTTCACATGTGCGGAATCTTAGCCAAGAACAATAAAATGGCAGTAGGGAACAAAATTGATTTTAAAAGAAGGTAATTCAGTTATAAAAAAATTCAAACTGTTGCAACTATCAAATCGGTGTAACAGTTTATTGTAATACAATAGAGTAGTCAGATCGCCAATACAAAGATCTGAAAATAATCATCTCATATTAGCTTTATGCAAAAACCATTAAAGATAGCAATTGTAGGTTCAGGATTAGTTGGTTCTTTATTGGCTATCTATCTTAGAAAGCACAATCATATTGTTCACGTTTTCGATCGCAGTCCTGATATTCGGAAGCTTTCTCTTTCTGGTCGTTCTATTAATCTTGCAATGTCAGACCGGGGTTGGAAAGCGCTTGATTTTGTCGGGATTGGTGATAACATTAGAGATATCGCCATTCCGATGGACAAGCGCGCTATTCATACAGATCAAGAAGTTAAGTTTCAGTATTACGGAAAGGACGGAGAGGCTATTTATAGCATTTCGCGAGGTGTTCTTAATAGACGAATGATTGATCTTGCTGAAAAGGCTGGAGCCGAATTTCATTTTCAGACTAGAATTTGGGACGTGACTTTAGCAACAGCTACTTTACATGTGGGAGATACAGAAGAAGGTGAGTGGACTCCTCTGAACTACGACGTTGTATTTGGTGCTGATGGTGCTTTTTCGCGCGTACGTCATAGAATGCAACGTCAGAATATGTTTGATTATCGACAAGACTTTCTTACTACAGGTTACAAAGAATTAAACATACCTGCCAATGAAAATGGTACCCATAAACTAAATAAAAATTCGCTACATATTTGGCCTAGGGGAGAGTATATGCTTATTGCTTTGCCAAATTTGGACGGAAGTTTTACCTGTACCTTATTTATGCCATTTGAAGGTGCAAACTCGTTTGAAAATTTGACTGACGTGCGTTCTGTTGAAGATTTCTTTTTGAAGAATTTCCCTGACACCATAAATGTGATACCGAGACTTACCGAAGATTTCTTTAAAAATCCAACTAGTTCGCTAGTAACTATGAAGTGTTATCCATGGACGTTTTACGACAAAGTAGCATTAATTGGAGATGCTTGCCATGCAATAGTGCCATTTTATGGTCAAGGAATGAATGCAGGATTTGAAGACATCACTGTTCTTAACGAAATGATAGAGAAATACGGGGATGACTGGGAGCAAATTTTTTCTGAATATCAAAAAAGTAGAAAGCCCAATGCCGATGCAATTGCCGAACTCTCCTACCGAAATTTTATGGAAATGAGTTCTGATACTGCAAGTAAAAAGTTCTTATTACAAAAAGAGATTGAAAAATATTTCTCAGAGAAATATCCAGACAAATGGTTGCCCTTATACAGTAGAGTAACCTTCAGTCATAGACCTTACGCTGAAGCTTTACAGATAGGCGATAAACAGGATAAGATTATGGAAGATATTATGAAGGTTGATAATATTGAAAATATTTGGCAAACAGAAGAAATCGAGCAGAAAATTATTGAACTGCTCGACTCTTAATTTTTAATTTTCTACTTTCTGTTTTACTGGTTTTATCATAACTCGTAAGGTGCTATCATTGCTAAAGTAGCTTGACGCCCAGTTTATGAAAATGACTAATTTATTTTTCACACTCAAAATAAGCATTAAGTGGACAAACATCCATGTTAACCAAGCAAGTCTGCCTTG
>JBBSQV010000186.1:0-4426 GCA_038243675.1 Flavobacteriales bacterium | reverse complement strand
TTGATTTACCTATCCGTCGATATCATTAAAATGTATCTAGCCCGACCACAATTCTGCAACTTTGTTTTGTTTTCAATCATTGATTTTCTAAAGATAATAATACTATCATTTATATTAAAACAAAGATATGAGCCCGACCGAGCCAAGAAAGTGGTCAGATGAAACGTAAACATTGGGAAGATTGCCGCGCTTCGCTATCAACGACGGCGAAGGGCACGCCCAAAAGAAAATTCTAGTTCTTTTTCCGAGAAAATTCGCTTAAAATAATTGCGGTTGCCGAAGCGACATTTAGGCTTTCGGTGGCTTGCAGATCGCCAAAGCGCGGAATTGCCAACTTCTGAGTGACACTATCTTCTATTTCCGCCGAAATCCCATTGGCTTCATTGCCTAAAACGATAATGGCATTTTGGGGTAATTGCTGCGAGTAAATGTTTTCGCCATCCATAAAAGTTCCAAAAACTGGTACATCTTGATGCTCGAGAAACTTTGGCAAATCGACATAATTTACCTGCACTCGAGTGAGCGAACCCATCGTTGCCTGCACCACTTTTGGGTTGTAAAGATCGACAGTACCGTTGGAACACAGTAATTGCGTGATGCCAAACCAATCGCACAAACGGATAATCGTACCCATATTTCCGGGGTCACGCAAATTGTCTAAAGCCACCACAATGCCAGAAATCGTGGGCGGCTTATACTCCTGCATTACAAAAATGGCCAGACAGTTATTGTGGGTACTAAGTGCGGAGATTTTCTTGAGCTGATCGTCAGAAATTTGGGTTTTCTGATCTTGCGGAACTGTCGGAAAAGCAGCGTCGGTAAAGTACAAATGTTGTAGTTTGAACTGCGAATCCATCAACTCATTTATGACCTTCTGACCTTCGGCAATAAACAATCCTTCGGACTGTCGGTATTTTTTTTGCTGCAAAGCTGATATATGCTTTATTTGGTTTTTTGTAACCATAGAAATAATGTACTTTTGAACTAAAATTATTCGAAATTTTGAGAACCTATTCTGCAAAAATATCATTATTAATTGTAATTGCAGTAATTATATCTGCGTGTAATGCCGTAAAAAGGGTTCCCGATGGGAAACAATTGCTCGTAAAAAATAAACTTGTCGTAAATGACGAGAAAAGTAAAGATGATGCGCTAGAAGCACAACTTTACCAAGAGCCTAACAGTTCTATTTTCGGCTATAAACTACGATTAAACCTTTATAATCTAGCGAACCCAAATCCTGATTCTACGTACAAAGCAAAATTTATTGACAATCCCAAAAAATATGAACGTCTGTCCAAAATTCTTTCTAAAAAGCAAGTTGATAGATTAGGTAAGTCATTTTGGTATTCTGGTATTCACAATTTCTTAAAGAAAACCGGTGAAGCGCCCATTATCGTTGACGCAAAGAGCACTCAGAAATCACAAAATAGACTTAGAGCTTACTACTTTAATAAAGGTTTTTTTGATGTAAAAGTTGCTTCTGATGTTGATACAGTGGCAACTAAAAAAGCTGAAATCACTTACAATATAGAGACAGAGAATCCCTATTATATTGATACACTAACAACCATCATCGCCTCTCCTGCATTGGATTCTTTATATAATAAAACAAAATCTGCAGCACTTTTAAAGAGTGGAAAAGTTTATCAGACGAATGATTTTGAGATGGAAAAAGAACGTATTACGAATCAATTTCGCAACAGCGGTGTATTTCAATTTCAGCAAAATTATGTACGCTTTGATATTGACACCATTGGTGTTGGAGACAATAGAGCAAATGTAGATTTGATCATAGATGATTACTCATATCGCGTTGGTGATTCTACAAAAACTACCGAGTTTAAAATTTTTCATATAAAAGAAGTTAATATTTATACTACTGATCAGACCAATAAAAAGTTTGAAAAAGTGGATAGCACCACTTATAAAGGATTTAATCTTTATAGCAACGGCAAGCAGCATTACTCATCTAAATCACTTACAAATCCAGTATTTATTACAAAGGGCGGACTTTTTGCTGATTTTAAAACCACCTTAACATCTCGGTATTTAAGTAATCTTAGAGTTTTTAATTATCCAACTATCACATACGAAGTTGATAAATCTGGCGATTCACTTGTTGCGAATATTATGCTAATATCACGGCCGAAATACAGCTGGAAGAATGGATTTGATATTACAACATCAAACATTCAGGAATTTGGAGTCTCTGGAAATAGCGCGATATCGATTCGAAATGTATTTAATGGTGCTGAGATTCTAGAAGTGTCAGGAAGAGGAAATATTGGATCATCCAAAGATTTTGCAAATCCAAACGACAATTTCTTTAATGTATCTGAATATGGTGCTGATATCAAATTGACATTGCCTCGTATTATTTTTCCAGTAAGCCTAGACCGAATTATTCCCAAAAGTATGTTGCCTGCAACTACAGTTAGTTTCGGTATTGCAAAACAAAATAATATTGGACTTGACAAAGAAAATTTCACAGGAATGATGTCTTACAATTGGACACCAAAACGATTTAGCACAGCACGACTGGATTTATTTAATATTCAGTATGTGAATAACGTGAATATTGGCAACTACTTTAAAGTTTATAAATCATCGTATAATGTTTTAAATACTCTGGCGCACCAGTATCCTGCAAATCCATCTTATTTTGAAGGAAACGACCCTAATAATGATCTCGCTGTAGACTTTACACCAAATTTTATTGGCGATGTACTGAACGATCCAGCACAAATTCCAGTTACAGATTCTGACAAAAAAACCATTAATAATATCGAAGAGCGCCGACTGCGGTTAACAGAAAACAATTTAATTTTTGCTACAAGCTTTAGTTTTTCAAAAACTAGCAAGACGAATTTAAATGATAACGATTTTCATCTATTTCGAACTAAAATTGAATCGGCGGGGAATCTTTTATCATTGGCCGCCGGAGCAACTAATACTGCACGAAACGAAAATGGAAAGAAAACTATATTGGATGTTGCCTTCTCTCAATACATTAAAACCGAATTCGAATTTATAAAGCATTTTGAAATAGGTCGTCAGAAAATTATTGCTTTGCGTGCTTTTGGAGGAATTGCAATTCCCTACGGAAATTCAGAAAGCATTCCGTTTTCGAGATCTTATTTTGCAGGTGGATCAAATGACAACAGAGCTTGGAAATCTTATGGTTTAGGACCTGGAAGTGTCTCTTCTATCAACGACTTTAATGAGGCTAACTTCAAATTGGCTTTTAATGCTGAATACAGATTTAATCTTATAGGCGGTTTTAACGGTGCCTTGTTTGTAGACGCAGGGAATATTTGGAATGCACTAGATAATGTAAAGGACGAGAAGGCGAAATTTGATTCTTTTGAATCTTTGGCCGATATTGCGGTTGGATCAGGATTTGGAGTTCGATATGATCTCAGCTTTTTTGTAATTAGATTGGATTTGGGTTTCAAAACGTATAATCCAGCGCAACTAGAGAAGAAATGGTTTAGAGATTACAACTTTGGCAACTCTGTTTTAAATATCGGAATTAATTATCCGTTCTAAGTTTATAATTATTAATTTTGTAACGCAAACAAAAAAACCACAACGCAATGGCTCATACAATAAAACCCGGGGTTGCAACCGGTGACGAAGTTCAGGAAATTTTCAGATATGCAAAGGAAAAAGGCTTCGCTCTACCTGCCGTAAACGTTACAGGATCTAGTACTGTAAACGCGGTTATGGAAACAGCAGCTAAGCTTAACGCACCCGTTATCATTCAGTTTTCTAATGGAGGTGGCGCTTTTAATGCGGGGAAAGGACTAAGTAATGAAAACGAAAAAGCAGCAATTGCAGGATCTATTGCAGGAGCAAAACATGTGCATGAATTGGCCGAATTATACGGTGCATCAGTTATATTGCACACTGATCATTGCGCTAAGAAATTACTTCCGTGGATTGATGGTTTGCTGGACGCATCCGAAAAACATTTTAAAGAAACAGGAAAACCTCTTTACAGCTCTCACATGATTGACTTGTCTGAAGAGCCTATTGAAGAAAATATCGAACTTTGCAAAAAGTACCTTACTAGAATGTCTGCAATAGGCATTACACTAGAAATTGAACTTGGCATCACTGGTGGTGAGGAAGATGGAGTGGATAATACAGATGTAGATAGTTCAAAATTATACACACAACCTGACGAAGTTGCGTATGCTTACGAAGAGTTGATGAAAATAAGTCCACGTTTTACAATTGCAGCAGCTTTTGGAAACGTTCACGGAGTTTACAAACCGGGTAACGTGAAGTTGACTCCAATAATCTTGAAAAACTCTCAAGACTACGTTCAGAAGAAATTCAATACAAAGCACAATCCTGTAGATTTCGTTTTCCACGGAGGTTCAGGAAGTTCATTAGAAGAGATTCGCGAAGCAATCAC
>JBBSQV010000185.1:0-4430 GCA_038243675.1 Flavobacteriales bacterium | reverse complement strand
TGTTGTTTGTTGACAGCATCATTGATAACAGTATTTCCAATGGTATAATCATTTTCTCTAATGTTTCTCTTAATGTTGCTATGGCCATCTGCGGAACTACTAGTACTTTGTTTTGCGGTGGATTCAGAGGATTCTGTAGTGGAATTTGTCAAGCTTATACCATCAGTCGGCTTTATTCTGACAATGTTTTGTGAATCAAGACTATATTCAATATTTATGTTATACAAGATTCCGTTAGATGTTTTAACCACCAAATTACTAGGTTTCGCACCTTTTTTAGTGGCTTGTAGCAACGCAACACTTTCGGTCCCTTCGGGATTAAAATTAAAGCTGTAATCATCATTCCCAACAGCACCTTGAATAATGTTGCTGTCAAAAACAACGGATACAAGTTTGTTCTCATTTACTTTCAAAGTCTGAGCACTCGCAAAGACACAGCAGAAAAATGCTAGTATACTAATTCTCATTTTCTCTTTTTTGTTTGATTATGATTTTATAATTATTTAAAAGTTCTATACTTTCCTCCTTCGCTTTTTTGGCAAACAGATTCTTTAAAGTTTTTGAAAATGGAATAGCAGATATGTCGGTTTCATCTAGAGCATCCTTCTTAAATTCTTTTCTTACTAATGCGTTGAGATGTGGAGTTTCGACATAGATTCCAGCATTTGAATCCTCTGCATCATAAATTTCAAGTTTCACATTTACTTGATTGATTTTATTTATTTCAACCATCAATCTATTAGGTTGAATTTTAGCAATTCCGTAAACAATAGTATTTATTAGAAAAGTATCGTTACCAATAACAGTATTTTTAGTAAGCCTCAATTTTACTCTGCTTCCCTCTTTAATTATTTGATCTGTGTGAATAGAAGCATATAATAATACATTGGAAGTATTGCCTTTTGAAGTAGTTTTAGTTTTAAAAAAAGAGCTGCCATTATTTTGATTTTGACTTTTACTCTCAGCTCTAATAAGCTCTTTTTCGGCTGGTCTACTATTTTTACTTTCCTGATTCTCTTTTGGATAAGTTGTTCCGCCTGAACTCTTCCTTGTAACGCTCTGTTGATTATTGCTACTTTGATTAGAAACAACTACCTTTTTTTGGTTTTGCTCATTCTCAAGTTGATCTAGTTGCAGTTGCAGTCTATTAGCTGATTCACTTTGTATCGAATCATTTTCTTCTGCTGCCGACATTTTATAAGCATCTTCGAGATTTCCAGTTGTAGTACTAGGCTTCTCATTTTGTTCAATTGCTTGCAGTTTACTATTATATTTATCCGATTCTGATTCTGGAGTTTCCATATCCTGAATGGAATTGTTTTCGTCTGTTCCGAAATCATTAATGATATAGAGAGCCAATAATAATGTGATAAATCCTATAATACCATAGCCGATATACTTGCGCTTATCTTCTTCCGACAATTTATTTTTTGCTTTTTGAATAGGCTTTTTTTTGGGTACAACTTTTTCGTCTTCGCGACTTGGATCTGGGGCGATTTCGTCAAATTTTGCCATTAGAAATTAATTATTTTGATTGTTATTATCTGTTTGTTTTTGCTCCTGTTCGTAGGAATCATATTTTTCGACTTTGGATAAGCTTTCCGAAAGATTGGTAATTATTAATCCGTAAGGATTGTAGGGATAATTGCGATTCGTCTTTTCTAAAGTGGCCGTAACATCACATTTATAAAACTGCTTCGTCTTCCCATTAATACGAACAATATCTACCGAAAAAGCAACTGTGTAAGGCGCATCGTAAGAGGTAAATTGCCAACTGTCTTGATTAATTGTAGCGTGTTGAACTAAGCCTGTGATAGACAAGAAAGTATTGAAATATCCTTTTCTGTCTCGATCTTTTATAATTTCGGTAGGTTTTTCACCCACTAGCCAAAAAACTTTTTCCTTCTTGTCTTTCATCGTATAGCCATCGATATCGTAATACAGCGACACGAAATAATCAAGATTAGCTTGGATGATTTTAAGCTGATCTTTCTTTTCTTCTAATTTCACCAATGGAACCAACTCTCCAGATTGGTTAATACTATAAATATTTGATTGGCTCTGCTTATAAACCTGATATGCAAAAAGTAAAGCTATCGAAGTAACAAAAAAGCAGAATAACGAAATGATAATTACCGCGGTATTGTTTTTCTTGAAAAGTGAATAAATGTCGTTTCCTATTTTCATAAATCAACTAAAAAAATTAGATAAATAACTCGTTACTGTAGTGAACATTTTTACTTTGAAGGTAAAAACAACTATGACTGTGACACAGGCTCCAAATATGTAATTGCCCATCCCTAGAACGTCTGGCTCGGGATGTGACTGGAATTGTAACAATAAAACATCCTGGAGAACCGCACAGAATTTAATGATTCCGATATATGCTAATCCGAGCAAAAACAATCCGATATATCTTTTGATCCACTTGCCCAATAAGTCTTTGGTGATTTCCAATGTAGATAAGGCAATAACAAAAGGGAACAGTAGCTTCATTAACTGAATTAGGAACAGTCTTGACAATAAAAATCCAGCTGTAACTGCCAAGTCTGCAAGCTTTATTAATGAAATTAAAATGCCCAGAAATAGTCCATAGAATGCTGACATAATCAGATCTATCGGCATCGCTACCATTTCTAAGAATCCAACATCTTCATAAACTTCATCGGCGTGGTTGGTAATAGAATGCAGTAAATCAGTATATAAATTGCTGGGTGTATTGTAAATCTGCGAATCTATAAATCCAAAAGTTTGCTCGATAAGATCTATAATCCAATCGCAAGACATAATGAAAAAAGCATATCCAAAAATGCTGAAGATGTTCCCAAACTTCGGACCTTCACTATCTATTTGTTTAATGTAGGTTTCGATAATTCTAAATAGCAACAAGGCCAATGCGAGTGCCTTGCAACCCGCCATTAAAAATTTCCACCCAAAGACCTCTCCGCTTTCTAACGTTACTCTTAACTGCTCTATAAAGTCAAAATTCATTATCGTGCAGACTTAGCTATAATTCTCGATCGAATTAGATTTATCTCCATTTTCTTCTTTTCCCTTTCCATCAAATCAATTCTCTCTTTATCATTCAGATTGAAAAAACCATTGTTTAGAATATTACTAGTTGTATTTATAATCGTTTCGGATGTAGTGAGAATGCTTTCCATCTTCTTAGTATTGAGAGCTGCATTTTTTGTGCTAACAGCAAATCTGATATTTTCTATAATTTCCGATTGCTGTTTAATAAGAATCGCAATGTTATTTATTGAAGTAATGGCTTGGTTTACTTTTTCTATTTTATCTGCTGCACTTTTAATTTGCTCGTAAGTCTGTTGCAACTGGGTTAATTGACTACCAGCTGTCGATAACTGAGAAGCAAGTGTTGAATTGCTCATTTTTGTAGACAAGTTCAAAGTAGTAAGTTGAGTTCCTGTCGCTGCATCTGTTACAGGCATTTGAGCAAAACCTATTGTAATAAAAAGTCCGAAAAAGAATATTAGGTAGATTTTCATAATTATTAATTTGGGGTTATAAATTGTTTTATGGCTGTTTCCATATCTCCAGTTTTTTCGAATATGTTAAGTAATTTTTGATTTTCAGCACCATCAGTTTGATATGCCCAGAAAACTTCTTTCGGAACTTCTAATCGATATACTTGATGTTTATTTCCTCGCATAATGAAAATTTCAGAATACGGCCTTTTGGCTGAAAAATTAGATTGTATAGAGCATAATTGATAATATGCGTGTTCTGATAAACCGTATCTTTTTTGAAGAGCTCTATAATCTTTTGCACTTAAAACATAGAGTATTTGAGTATTCTCAACGATAGCTTTCGAAAGAGAATTTTCTGGCAATTGCGATTCAGATTGTAAAATCATACCAACAGCTCCATTTTGTTTTCTAATGGCTTGAAAGTAATATTGGATTCGTCTCAGCACTCCATCCCATTGCAATTGCTCGGCAACTTCATCAAACAAAATCATTCCTTTAGTTGATTTATCTTTCCAAATCACTTCGTTGATGGTAGTGGATATCAATTGCAATAAAACCGTAAGCAACAACTGATTTTCTCGAGCCTGGTCTAATTCAAAAATTATTATTTTCTTATTTATCAATTGGCTACCTAAGTCATTTTCTGTTTTTTGATAAAGAAAAGAATAGGCTCCTTGACCAATAAATTCACTCATTAAATGCAAAAATTCTTTGCGATTGAAAAAAGCTTCTTCAATGTCCAGTACTTGCAGTAGTTCTTCATTATCCGCAATAAATGTTACGAAATTCGGCAAAGAGAAATCTGAACTTTTTGTATAATAATATTTAATGATTTTTCGGAATGAAGTTTTTTCCATTTCAGAAACTTCTCCTCCTCTTCTATAATGAACTCCGATAAATTCTACGAGATCTTCCAAAACATCTGTGGTCAATTCTTCA
>JBBSQV010000184.1:0-4452 GCA_038243675.1 Flavobacteriales bacterium | reverse complement strand
TACGCAATGGTTCAGCAGGTTTCTCTGTCAAGTACAGAATATGCTGATGGTGTCAATGAATTTGATAAAGCTGGCTTTACGATGCTTCCTTCGGATATTGTAAAACCCTTTCGCGTTGCCGAAGCGCCCGTACAGTTTGAATGTAAAGTGCAACAAGTAATTGCGATGGGCGATGGAGGTGGAGCAGGAAATCTCGTTATTTGTGAAGTTGTAAAAGTTCACGTTTCTAAAGACATACTTGATGCAGACGGAAAGATTGATCAGTATAAAATTGATGTGGTTGCGAGATTAGGTGGGAGCTGGTATTCTAGAGCGAACGCAGGTTTGTTTGAAGTAGCAAAACCACTTACAACCTTAGGAATAGGAGTAGACCAGATTCCCGATGAAGTTCGCAATAGCTCAGTTCTTGATGGGAATGATTTAGGAAAATTAGGCAACATAGAAATATTGCCAACCCAAGAAGAAATTAATATCTTTGTAACCCAAAGTTTCAAAGTAAAAAGTGTTTTAAGCGCGGATGATATCACGGTAAAGCATCAGCAAGCGAAAGACTATTTAAATAATAACGATGTACTTTCTGCATGGAAAGTGCTACTAGCAACAAAATAATTATGGAAGTATCAGGAAGAGTAAAAGTAATTGGGGCAGATCAGCAAATAAGCGCTAGCTTCAAGAAAAGAGAGATTGTAGTTACTACAGATGAGCAGTATCCACAAGTTATTATGGTTGAGTTTACTCAAGATAAGACTGACTTGCTTAACAACTACGCAATTGGTGATGAGGTAAAAATCTCGATCAATATTAGAGGTAGAGAATGGGTTAATCCACAAGGGGAGACTAAATATTTCAACTCAATCCAGGGATGGAGAATTGAAAAAATGACTCAAGCGCAAGATCAACAACAAGCGCCACCAATGCCAGCAGCACCATTTCCTCCAGCGGGACAGTTTACAGAAAAAGAAGAGGACGATCTTCCTTTCTAGTATCAAATAAAGTTTATAAAAATCCCGTCGCTACTAAAGCTTCGGGATTTTCTTTTTAAAAAAATATTCAATTTAATGCTTTACTTAGGAGACGAACTTTATTTTCCGCCCTTATCGCAGACGCATCCTACGGGAATAGTCGCGTTTGGTGGAGATTTATCATTGCCGCGACTTCAGTTAGCGTATCGCAGCGGGATTTTTCCGTGGTTTGAAGATGGTGAGCCAATCACGTGGTATTCGCCCGCAGAACGTATGGTTATGTTTCTTGAAGATCTTAAAGTGAGCAAAAGTCTCCAGAAGATTATTGATAAAAAAGTCTTTGAAATTACTTTTAATAAAGCATTTCGAGAGGTAATTACCAATTGTCAGTCGGTAAAAAGATCAGGTCAATTAGGAACTTGGATTACTGATGATATGATTGACGCATATTGCAGATTGCACGATGTAGGAATGGCTCAATCTGTTGAGGTTTGGGAAGATGGCAAACTAGTAGGAGGATTGTACGGAATAGATTTAGGACACATTTTCTGTGGCGAAAGTATGTTTTCGCTGAAGTCGAATGCGTCGAAAGTAGGATTTGTGCATTTAGTTGAAAAACTACAACAGGAGAATTATTTGCTTTTGGATTGTCAAGTCTACAATCCTCATCTCGAAAGTTTGGGAGCTACGGAAATTGACAGAGAAGATTTTTTGATGATTCTAAATTCAGCTAAAAAATCTCAGGATTAGTCTTTCTTGGCCATTTTTGGAAGCGTTCTAATATACAACTGTTCCACTTTTTCACGTGCCCAAGGAGTTTTACGCAAGAAAGTCAGACTTGATTTAACCGATGGATTTTCAGTAAAACATTTTATGGCAATCAGTTCGCCCAAAGTATCAAATCCATAAAATTCTTCCAGCTGTTCTAGAATTAATTTTAGTGTAATGCCGTGAAGTGGATCTTTGCTCATTTACTATTTTTTTATTTTTTTTTCGCTTTTGCAAAAGCAAGAATTTATGTGATCGTCAACCATTCCTGTAGCTTGCATAAAAGCGTAAATTACAGTCGAACCAACAAATTTAAATCCGCGTTTCTTAAGATCTTTGCTGATTTTATCGCTCAAGTTGGTTGTTGCAGGAACATCAGAATAGGATTCGATATTGTTCCAAATTTGCTTGCCATCTACGAATGCCCAAAAGTAATCAGAAAAACTTCCAAATTCCGCTTGAATTTCCATAAAAGCGATTGCGTTTGATACTGCTGAATTCACTTTGAGTTTATTTCGAATAATTCCAGCGTTCTCAAGAAGTTCGGCGATTTTTTCTGAATCATAATTTGCGATTTTTTTATAATCGAAATTATCAAAAGCTTTTCGGAAGTTTTCACGTTTTAGTAAAATAGTATGCCAGCTCAATCCCGCTTGAAAAGTCTCTAGAATTATAAATTCGAAAAAGACAGCATCGTCAAATACAGGCTTTCCCCACTCATTGTCGTGATAGGCGCGATAGAGATCGTCCTTTTCTGACCATTGACATCTTGTCTTGCTTTTCATATCGGTTGAATTTGGAGAGCTTTTATTTAGCGAAAGCTACTTTCTAAATTTTTGAATTAGGCTTTCGCCAAAATTATAGCTTTCAATTTCAAATGTGGGATTTATAGCAAAAAAAATCCTCAATTGTTAGTTGGGATTTCTTAACATAAAATTCAAATTACTTATTTTATTAAAACTCATATTTAAAGCCGATCTGATTCTGACTTGCGGTGAGATTAACTTTAATTGGAGTTGATGATGTTTTGTTATCTAGTGATTCATTGTACATTCCGATGGCTTTCTTAACTTTTTTGGAATGTCCAATTTTTACAGGTATTCCAACTACTACCATGGCCAATCCAAGAATTGTAGTTCCAAATTGAGCATCAACGTCTTGGGTAGAGTTGTAGACTAAGCTTGATACAGTCACTCCCAATCCTCCGTATAATAAAACATTTCCCCAAGTTTTCTTCTCGCGACCAGCGTTGTAGAGTTCCAAAGCTTTTGGATTTGTATATAGGATATCGCGAACTTCAGTAACAGTCCATTTATTGCCATCGGCGTCGAAGACGTTTCCGCTGCCATTAGAGGTTAATGCTTGCGAAAAAGAGAATAGTGATGTCAAAAGAAATGCGATTAGTAGTAATGTGTTTTTCATTGAATATTTTTTAGCGAAAATAGTAAATCTTCTTAGTATTTCTTTAGCTCTACTGAAATACTTTGGCCAAGGTTTTATCAAATGTGAAGTGTTGATAATCGAAGACAATTTTGCGAGAAGGATAGTAGTGGACCCGAGCTTTTGCGAACTGGCGAAGCAAATCCTTTGTTGTAGTTTTGCGGAGCAAAAGCTACAACAAAGA
Organism: Flavobacteriales bacterium; assembly: GCA_038243675.1. GTDB lineage: Bacteria > Bacteroidota > Bacteroidia > Flavobacteriales > Flavobacteriaceae > Flavobacterium. Next base: position 1,098 of record JBBSQV010000184.1, on the reverse strand, counting down.
TTGGGAACGAATAGCCTGACCGAGCAAACGAAAAATTATAAACTTACCGTAAAAGTGAAGGCGAAGGCTCGCCCAAATAAAAATAGAGAAATGGGATTGGGATATGGAGATTGGGAAATAGGGAAATAGGAGTTCGAAAAATAAAATGATCGCTAAAACCGAAGTTGATCAAAATTTCGCATAGGACATCGTAATTAATCGCATCAACACGACTGGGCTGTAACCATTCAATAGGAAATGGAGAATGAGGAGGTCATTTAAACGGCAAATATTCCACAATAAATGCATCAATAGGAATCGGCTTTAGCCCATTCTGAAAAAACAAATAATTATTTAGCCCCCAAAAAAAAATCCCAACTCTCGCGAGTCGGGATTAATTTATAAATTCAAAACTAGATTACCCTAGAGCAACACGTTTGAATCCTGTAACAGTAAGATCTTTGTTCACTGATTTTACGTATTTGATAACGCTCATAGAACCATCCTTAATGTAATCTTGGTTGATAAGAGTGTTGTCTTTGTAAAAACGTTGGATTTTCCCTTTAGTAATGTTTTCCAACATTTCTTCTGGTTTTCCTTCTTGGCGCAATAAATCTTTTGCGATTTCAATTTCTTTTGCAATTGTGTCAGCATCAACACCAGACTCATCAAGAGCAAGTGGAGACATTGCAGCAGCTTGCATTGCAACGTTTCGTGCAACTTCTTCTGCACCTTCTACATTTGCAGAAAGAGATACTAGAGTAGCAATTTTATTACCAGCGTGGATGTAAAATCCTACGTAAGCACCTTCAAGTTTTTCGAAAGAGTTGATTTCAATTTTCTCTCCGATAACTCCTGTTTGCTCGATAAGTTTGTCTGCAACAGTCATTCCGTTGTAGTCAGCAGCAAGCAATTCTTCTTTAGTATCAAATTGGATTGCAAGATTAGCAAGTTCGTTTGCTAGTTTTACAAATGCCTCATTTTTACCAACGAAGTCAGTTTCACAGTTTAGAGTGATTGCAACACCTTCAGTTTTGTCAGCGTTTACAACAGCGATTGCAGCTCCTTCAGATGAATCTCTGTCAGATCTGTTTGCAGCAACTTTTTGACCTTTTTTAC
>JBBSQV010000183.1:0-4503 GCA_038243675.1 Flavobacteriales bacterium | reverse complement strand
TCTATTATTTTTACATTTACTGCAACCATTGGATATTTCTTTAAGTGTAGGAACTTCAAAAGAAATGATTTTTTCTCTAATCCAATGGTTTTTATCTACTTACGGCTTAACTTTATGACATTGCCCCAAAGGGACACGCCCAAAAAAAAATGAAACATCTTAAAACAAAAAAACTCCGAATAAATCGGAGTTTTCATTATCAAATAGGAAGATTATCCTAAATAAGTTTTCAAGATTTTACTTCTTGAAGTATGTTTCAATCTGCGAATTGCTTTCTCTTTAATCTGGCGAACACGCTCTCTTGTAAGATCGAAAGTTTCTCCGATTTCTTCCAAAGTCATAGGATGTTGATCTCCCAAACCGAAGTAAAGCCTTACAACATCTGCCTCACGAGGAGTCAAAGTTTCTAAAGAACGCTCAATTTCTGTACGTAAAGACTCTTGAATAAGCTCTCTGTCAGGATTTGGCGACTCTCCAGAACGTAAAACGTCATAAAGATTGGAATCTTCACCTTCCACAAGCGGCGCATCCATTGATAGGTGGCGACCTGAGTTTTTCATACTTTCCTTAACGTCATTCACAGTCATATCCAGCTCTTTTGCAATTTCTTCTGCAGAAGGTGGACGCTCGTTTGACTGCTCAAGTAAGGCGTACATTTTATTAATTTTGTTGATCGATCCAATTTTATTAAGAGGCAAACGCACAATACGCGACTGCTCTGCAAGGGCTTGCAAAATCGATTGACGGATCCACCATACGGCGTAGGAAATAAATTTAAATCCTCTTGTTTCGTCAAAACGTTGAGCCGCTTTGATAAGACCTAAGTTTCCTTCATTAATAAGATCGGGTAATGTCAGTCCTTGATTTTGGTACTGTTTTGCTACAGAAACAACAAAACGAAGGTTAGCTTTAGTCAATTTTTCTAACGCTTGCTGGTCTCCGGCTTTAATTTTCTGTGCTAATTCTACCTCTTCATCTGCAGTAATAAGGTCAACTTTTCCAATTTCTTGTAAATACTTGTCTAGGGAAGCAGTTTCACGATTGGTAACTTGCTTGGTAATTTTAAGTTGTCTCATAAAAGGTGCTGTACTTCTTTAAGTGTACAAATAGTTATACGTTAAGAGTTGCAAAAAGTTACATTTATTAGAGAAGTTTTTTTCATATTTATATTTAAAGTATATTAATAGCTATTAAGTGGTTGACTATCAATGTTTAGTATTTTTTCGCTTTCGCTAAATTTATCCTCATTATTATTGAAATTTACTTAAATCTATGATAATTGTCGTGGATGCGACGTTGGTATTTCGTAAATTCGGGAATAACTTTTTTGAAATAATTTAAAAACCATAAAATGACCAAATATAAATTTAGCGTTACCAATATCGAAACATTAAAAGAGATCCCGAATTATTGGACAAATCAGGATTATGTCGAATTACTAGGACTTTTTAATTTTCCCGATGCCGAAACTGTCAAACCTGAAAACCTGCGCGAAATGCTTTTTATGGCAATTACCGATGAGGAAGCGAGTGAAGCTGCGAAAATCCTGCTAACTTATAAATTATCTGAAGACTTAAACGAGGGGCAAATCGATCAATTGTCTAACGATATGTTACTTGACAAAATTTCGGAAGAGTATCCAGAAATTAATTTGCACTACCCACTTTATAACATCAATCAATTATTGTTTCAGGCCTACAATGGAACTTTTTTAAATACGAAAGCGACAAGGATTTTGATAGAATTTGATGAAGCACAGGAAAATGTTTCGAAAGAATTTATGCTTAAAGCACTAAATTCGGCACTTTCGCCAAGTAATATCATCAGACGTTTATTTGAAGAGCCGATGACTACCGAGACCAGATTCCCAGATGCTGAATCGATTATTTGGCAACTGAATTCTACGGATAACAAAGAGTTTGAATTGATAACTTCTGACTATTGGATTAATAGAGATGATTTGCCAACTGGCGATTATGAAGGAGAAGTACTGATTGCCGAGGAGGTTGAAGAATAAGAATCCAACACACTTTTAAAATCGAAAAGCCTTTACAGAAATTGTAGAGGCTTTTCACATTAAATAAACTAAATCAAATAATAATTAACTAGACTGGAAAAATTAATTATGTTTATTCAACAGGCTGAAATCATACTGCAATCCAGCCTGAAAATTTAGAGAATACGGTTTGTTTGCCACTTCAAACGAGCGGAAGTAATACTTGAACATTGGCTCAACATTCAGCTGTAAGTTTTTCGCGATCTTATAATTAAATCCGGCACCGAGATTTATTGAGGCACTTGCTTGTCTGCCGTTGTTGACTTTTCCTAGATACAGGAATTTGTCATCAGATTCGGCTTTTACTTCATTTTTACTGAGAAGTAATGCGCTGATTCCGCCAATTGCTTCAATCGCGATTTCGCCATCATAAAGTTTATATTTTACTTCTAGCGGAATTTCTATAAAGCGAATATTTTGGGTTAGCGTCACATTTGAAGCTCCGAAATAAGTTGCGAGTTGTGCATTGCTCAATGCCATATTGTAATCGATGTTTGAAAAATACCCCCAAATTTCCGTATTTGGATTTGTCGATGTAAGCGGAACGTCTTTAGTGGTTAAGCTTAAAGAGGTTTTGTTAAGGCCAATTCGGATACTGAGTTTGTCATTGGCGATTAAACCAAAGTATATTCCATAGTTATACTGCAACTTTATATTCGTGTCATAATTGTCCAGTCGCGGATCAATAAAAGACTGACTGCCGAAGTGATTGAATGCTGTGACACCCGCGTGCGCAAATACATAGAATTTAGGTTTCGCAGCTTTGATAGAATCGGCTTTCTTTTGAGCAGCTAGACGTAATTCCATTTTGGCTTTTCGCTTGATTGCGATGCTGTCAACTTTTATGCTGTCATTTTGTTGTAGCGTTTCGTTAGTAATGCCCTCAAAGTTGGCTATAGTTTCATTGTCAGATTCTAAAGTTGTTGTTTTGCCATCTTGTGTCAATGCTGAAATAGATGAATTGTTATCCAAATCTCCTAAGTTTCTAGTAATAATGTCGTCATTCGATCTAACGTTACTATTAGAATTGTTGTTGATTTTATCGTTATTATTTCGAGATTTAGGACTAACTGCTTTGTTGTTCTTATTCAGCGACGATTTTTGAGATATGGTTTTAGTTGAGGTGGTTGAATTATTTTTTGAATTAATAGTTGAAACATTTTCCGAATTTGACTTTGATGCACTTTGTGGATTTATTTTGGAATTGTCTTTTGTAACCGTTCCAGAATTTGATTGTGAGCTATTATTGTAAGTGCTTTGAATATTGTTCTCTGAACGGCTGTTTAATGGATCTTCAGAGTTTACGATAATTGTTTCGTCAGAATTTAAATTAAAGTCGCGTTCAGTATCTACTGTTTTTCCTTCGATTGCTGTAGAATTTAATTGTTGATTTGAAATACTATTCTGATCGTTGGAATCAGTTGAGTGCGAATTTCCTTCAATTGTTGTTGAACTATTTTCTATAGTACTGAAATTTTCAAATGCTGGCATCCAGTATAATTTTGTTGCAAAACCAATAAAAATTAAAAGCAATGCAGCGCAAGTATAGTAATAATAGAAAGGAACTATTCGTCTCTTCTTTTTCTTTTCTTGAAGTTCTTCATTTATACCTGCCCAAAGATGCGCGTTTGGAGATTTCTCCAAACCATCAAGCTTTGCTTTAAACAACTTTCCTATGTCTTTTTTATTTTCCATTACTGATGCTGTATTTGGTATGTGAAGAATTTGCTGCGATTATCTTGGTTTTCAAAATGCACTTCGCTCGATGTAGATTTGACTTTGAAGCACTTTCTGAAATATCCAACATTGCCGAAATCTCCTTATGTGAATAATCGTCGAGCTCATAGAGCGAAAAAACCAATCGGTACTGATTTGGCAATTCTTGAACTAATTTCAAAATATGATCTAGGGGTATATTGATCTCACTTTCGTCAATATCCGTGTTCTGATAATCATCTTTTAACGCAACTAGGTTAAATTGTTTTTTGTAACTACTGATGGCCTTGTTGATGGTAATGCGTTTCATCCAACCTTCAAACGAACCCGTACCATTGAACTTTTCGATATTGGAAAAAATTTCGATAAAGGAATTATGCAAATTATCTTCGGCTTCCGCATCATTGGAACAATATTTCAAGCTTAGCGCAAAAAGACTGTCCTTGTACAAATTGTACAGCTCTTCTTGCGCCTGACTTTTATGCTTAATACAGCCTTTTATGATTTTTTCTAAATTCAAAAGAAGAATATTGTGAGTGTTAAATCTAACTATTAAAATTAAAAGTATCGAATTGCTCTTGCGCTAATATCAGAAGTTGGGTTTTTAGCAATGCTGATAGTTTGCCCAGTTGTGAAATTAATTCCTTTTACTGTTGCAGCATCAATCTCGGTACTGCTCCAATAGTTTGTTCCTGCGATGTTTCCGATGTTTTGCGAATATAAGTTTTGAT
>JBBSQV010000182.1:0-4621 GCA_038243675.1 Flavobacteriales bacterium | reverse complement strand
GGGAACTGGATTGAGTTCGCACGAGGTAAATCAGCCGGGTGCATATAGAGATGTGACGGATACGACGGTTGTGGCTCAGTTCCTCACCCCAACCCTCTCCAAAGGAGAGGTAGCGTCGGCGGAAAATAATGTGTTGAAGGCGTTTGGAATATTGAATGCAAATGGGAATTTGGATTCGACGGGCTCAGCCACCGAAAACAATAAAACACAATCTATCGGCACAGCCTCCCCTCCTTTGGAGGGGTCGGGGGAGGATTATTTCTTCCTAGCTTGGACAACAACTCCTTGGACTTTGCCGTCAAATACAGCATTGACCGTCGGTCCAAAAATCGATTATGTATTGGTGAAAACGTTTAATCAATATACTTTTTTACCTCAAAATGTGATTCTTGCAAAAAGTTTGGTAGGAAAACAGTTTGGTAAAGGATATCAAAAAGCAGAAGATGCTTCGGCATTTGCGAATTATAAAGAAGGCGATAAACAGATTCCTTTTCAGGTAATTGCTGAATGTAAAGGATTGGATTTAGTTGGGATTAAATATGAGCAGTTGATGCCTTATGTACTTCCTTACCAAAATCCAGAGAATGCTTTCAGAATTATTGCTGGAGATTTTGTTACTACCGAAGATGGGACAGGAATTGTGCACACCGCGCCAACTTTTGGAGCAGATGATGCCAAGGTTGCCAAAGAAGCAAAGCCAGAAATTCCGGCAATGCTTGTTTTGGACGAAAACGGAACAGCTGTTCCCCTAGTAGATTTGCAAGGAAGATTTATCCAAGGGATGAAAGAACTTTCGGGTAAATATGTGAAAAACGAATATTACGACGAAGGTCAAGCGCCAGAAAGATCGGTAGATGTTGAAATCGCTATTAAGCTAAAAGAAGAAAACAGAGCTTTTAAGGTTGAAAAATATGTCCACAGTTACCCGCATTGCTGGCGTACGGACAAACCTATTTTGTACTATCCACTAGATTCTTGGTTTATAAAAATCTCTGCCGTAAAAGAGAGACTTTTTGAACTGAATGAAACGATCAATTGGAAACCAAAATCAACCGGTGAAGGACGTTTTGGAAATTGGCTTAAAAATGCCAATGACTGGAATCTTTCTCGTTCTAGATATTGGGGAATTCCGTTGCCAATCTGGCGTACAGAAGATAAGACAGAAGAAATTCTGATTGGTTCGGTAGAAGAACTTTACAAAGAAATAGAAAAATCTATCGCTGCTGGATTTATGACAGAGAATCCTTTTCAAGGATTTGAAATTGGAAATATGAGCGAAGAGAATTACGATATTATCGACTTGCACAAAAATGTTGTTGATGCAATTACGCTGGTTTCACCTTCGGGCAAAGAAATGGCGAGAGAGGCAGATCTTATAGATGTGTGGTTTGATTCTGGCGCAATGCCTTATGCACAATGGCATTATCCGTTTGAAAATAAAGAAAAAGTTGACGGACACGAAGCATATCCTGCTGATTTCATTGCGGAAGGTGTCGATCAAACTCGTGGATGGTTTTATACATTACACGCGATTTCGACATTGGTCTTTGATCAAGTAGCTTACAAAAACGTCGTTTCAAACGGACTTGTTTTAGATAAAAACGGACAGAAAATGTCCAAACGTCTAGGGAATGCTGCAGACCCATTTGAGACAATTTCTCAATACGGACCTGACGCTACAAGATGGTATATGATCTCGAATGCAAATCCTTGGGACAATCTTAAGTTTGATGCAGAGGGAATTGCTGAGGTGCGTCGTAAGTTCTTCGGAACGCTTTACAACACTTATTCCTTCTTTGCTTTATATGCAAATATTGATAATTTCACTTATCAAGAAGCAGAAGTACCGCTTGAGCAACGACCAGAAATTGACCGTTGGATTTTGTCAGAATTAAATACGTTGATCAAAAATGTTGATGACTTTTATTCAGATTACGAACCTACAAAAGCAACTAGAGCGATTTCAGATTTCGTTCAAGAAAATTTGAGTAACTGGTATGTACGACTGTGTCGTCGTCGTTTCTGGAAAGGCGAATATGAGCAAGACAAGATTGCTGCTTATCAAACGCTTTATACCTGTTTGATTACGGTTGCCAAACTATCAGCTCCTGTCGCTCCGTTCTTTATGGACAAGCTCTATAAGGACCTTACTAATGCAACAAATAGCGAAAATTTTGCAAGTATCCACCTTTCCGATTTCCCTAAGTTTGACGAAAAATTCGTTGATAAATCACTCGAAAGCAAAATGCAGAAAGCACAAACTATCTGCTCACTAGTTTTATCGCTGCGTAAAAAAGAAATGATTAAAGTGCGTCAGCCTTTGCAAAAGGTGATGATACCAATACTTGACGAGTCTCAACGATTGGAAATTGAAGCTGTTGCTGATTTGATAAAAGCAGAAGTCAACGTAAAAGAATTAGAGCTCTTGGATGACGCTTCGGGCGTGATCGTTAAGCAGATTAAACCAAATTTCAAAGCATTAGGACCACGTTTCGGAAAAGATATGGGATTGATAGCCAAAGAGATACAAAAATTTGATGCAGATCAAATTAATATTCTTGAGCGAGACGGCGAAATTGTGGTGGAAGTATCAGGAAATGACATAACTTTAACTCTAGATGAGGTCGAAATTACATCTCAAGATATCCCAGGATTGCTAGTAGCCTCTTCAGGAAATATTACGGTTGCACTAGATATTACAATATCTGACGAGCTGCGAAAAGAAGGAATTGCGAGAGAGATCGTAAATAGAATACAGAACTTAAGAAAAGAGAGCGGACTAGAAGTAACAGACAAAATTAAAATAACCTTACAAGACAATGGTGTGCTTAAAGAAGCAGTAACCGAAAATATGTCGTATATTATGTCTGAAACCCTTACAGAAAGTCTCGATTTTCAAGATGAGATTCCCGATGGTATTCTCATAGAATTTGATAATATTACAACCAAAATAACACTAACAAAATAACTTACCATGACAACAGAAGATAAAATTAGATATTCAGATGCAGATCTGGCAGAATTTAAGGAGTTGATCTTAAAAAAGATCGACAAAGCCCAAAATGATCTAGATCTTATAAAAAGTGCTTATATGAATGACCTTAATAATGGGACTGACGACACGTCTCCAACTTTTAAGGCATTTGAAGAAGGTAGCGAAACAATGTCCAAAGAGGCAAACTCACAGTTGGCAATTAGACAAGAAAAGTTTATCCGCGACCTACGCAACGCACTTTTCCGTGTAGAAAGCAAAACGTACGGAGTGTGTAAAGTAACAGGAAAGTTGATTGGTAAAGACCGATTAAAAATTGTTCCACACGCCACTATGAGTATTGAGGCAAAGAATCTTCAGAGATAATTTGGCATATTTCTTAACATAAAACGCTCCTTTAAGGGGCGTTTTGTATATAAAATAATACTATTTTTGCCAACATAAAATTTTAAGTAAATGTCATTAGTAAAAGCCTACCTTCTTATTTTTATAATTTTGCTGGTAGACCAAGTTTCCAAAATATACATAAAAACACATTTTGTCCTTGGCGAAGAGGTGGAAGTATTGAGTTGGTTCAAGATTCTTTTCATAGAGAATGAAGGAATGGCATGGGGTACAAAAATCCCTGGCGAATTTGGTAAACTTTTTCTAACATTATTTAGAATTGTAGCTGTTGGCGGAATCGCTTGGTGGCTTGCAGATTCAGTCAAAAAACACGGCTCAACTATTTTAATCGTCGCAGTTTCGCTCATTCTAGCGGGTGCAGCAGGAAATATTATTGACTCCATTTTTTACGGTGTAACTTTTAGTGGTAGTGAAGGACAAGTTGCAACAGCATTCTCAGATCAGCCGTACGGGACATGGTTTCACGGCAAAGTTGTAGATATGCTATATTTCCCAATGTGGAGTGGAATTTTACCATCGTGGCTGCCAATTTGGGGTGGCACATACTTCACATTCTTCAACGCAATTTTCAATATCGCCGATATGGCAATCTCCACAGGCGTGGGAATGTTGCTAGTTTTTAATAAAAAAGCTTTTCCAAACGGGTAATTTTTTTTAGGAGCTTTCTCCTGCTTTTCTCTACAATTCCTCGTCATAAAGGTATTTTTTTCTAGGCATAACAGGAGCTTCCGTTGGTCGCTCTGTTCTACCAGAAAAAAATACCTTTCTTGCCTCCGGGATTTTCGCTGCAATCAGGGCTATGACTTAAAGTCGTAAATCATATTTGGTGTAACACAGAAATCCAACATAACATCGGTGTCATAAAGTCCTTGGATAGAATCTACAGCTTCAAAAAAGGATAGACCAATCTTTATAGTATTTTCGCGGCAAGCGCCAAGAAAAGTGTCGTAAAAACCTTTTCCGTAACCCACACGATGTCCTGCCTTGTCAAATGCAAGAAGCGGAACAAAAACCACATCGATTTTTGTTACTGGAACTTCAAGACCATCTACAGGCTCGGGAATATTAAATTCGTTTTTCTTGATTTTTGTATTGTCTGTCAATAAAAAATGCGTCATCGAGCAGTCTTCAAAATTACTTCTGGAAATCACAATCTCTTTATCTCTTCCCGCTAAAAGGTGCAGAATAAATTCGGTATCAATTTCGTTGTGATTTTCTATCGGT
>JBBSQV010000181.1:0-4643 GCA_038243675.1 Flavobacteriales bacterium | reverse complement strand
TGTCTTTTTTGTGGGAACTTTCCCAATTTGTGATATATAGGCATCGATTATAGAATTAATTTAGACAAAATAAAGTACAACTAATAATTGCAAGCCTTAAGGTACAAAAAGTTTGCAGAGCGACGCGAATTTTATTCGGGATTTCGCTTAAGAAGGTATTTCAAATATGGTAATAATAAATTCCAAGACTGTGTCATAACAACAAATATCGTAAAAATTTAAAAAAGGCTCGGTCATTCTGACAAAAAAATTTGTTTTGAAGCTATTATGCTTGCAATTGCAAGGATTTAAAATCATAAAACCTTTTTAGCTGAATTATATCATTTATCGTTAGTTTTTTTATCTTAGCAATCGTTAACAAATCATTTAGATAAATATATGGCAGTAAAATCAGAATCGTGGGGAACCAGGACGGGATTAATATTAGCGATGGCGGGAAATGCAGTTGGGTTGGGAAACTTTTTGCGTTTTCCAGTTCAGGCGGTACAAAATGGAGGCGGGGCATTTATCATTCCTTACCTAGTTTGCTTTTTATTAATGGGAATTCCCTTGTTATATATTGAGTGGGCATCAGGGCGTTTTGGCGGCAAATTTGGCAACCACTCCACTCCGTATATATTTGACTCTATGGTAAAAGGTAGAGTTCTAAAATACATTGGAGTTTTCGGGATTTTTACCAACGTAGCCGTAGCGGCATATTATTGCTATATAGAATCTTGGACAATATCGTACGTTTATCATTCGCTTGCAGGAACTTTTGAAGGAATGAGTCAGAGCGGTGTTGCACAGTTTTTCAACTCGTACGTTGATATTGCCGAATCTACTACCGGAATACCTTACGAGGCAGTGCTTTTTTATATTTTATGTCTTATCCTTAATACCTATATATTATCAAAAGGACTTAAAGGAATTGAAAAGGTTGCAAAAATTGGAATGCCGTTGCTAATAATATTTGGAGTAGTTCTAGCAGTTCGCGGATTAACTCTTGGTACAAGTGGTGCTTCAGATCTATTTCCAGATGCAAATGCTTGGGACGGTCTTAACTTTTTATGGACTCCACAATACGATTCCCTATTAGACCTTAAAGTTTGGATGGCAGCAGCGGGACAAATCTTCTTCACACTTTCTGTCGGAATGGGAACTATTCACTGTTACGCCGCCTATATTGATGCAAAAGATGATATCGCTCTTAATGCAACGACGGCAGGATTTATGAATGAATTTGTAGAAGTCGTTTTGGGAAGTACAATCGTTATTCCAATCGCAGCGGGATATTTAGGACTTGACTGGGTATTAGAAAACGCCGGTTTTGGAATGGCTTTTCAGACAATGCCGTATTTATTCCAACAATGGGGACCAGTTTTGGCAGCATTGGGCGGATTATTTTGGTTTGGACTGTTGTTCTTTGCGGGAATCACCTCGTCGCTAGCAATGGGAACACCGTGGATGGGCTTTATGCGAGACGAATTCAACTGGAGTCAAAATAAAGGCGCTTGGTCTTTTGGATTATTAATTTTGGTAATGGGACTTCCTACCGTAATTTTTTACAACCAAGGAGTCTTTGACGAATACGATTATTGGGCAGGAACCGTGAGTTTGGTTGTGTTTGCAATGTTTGAAACCATCTTGTTTTCGTGGGTTTTCGGAATGAAGAAAGGTTGGGCAGAAATCACGAGAGGTGCCGATATCAAAGTGCCGAATATCTATAAATTCATAATCAAGTTCGTAACCCCAGTAATGTTGATTATTATTTTCTTAGGTTCATTATTCAAACCTCTCAACAACGAGTGGTCAGAAAACGTTTCAAGTTTATTTTCAGGAGATGGATGGACATTAGACAATGGTTCGATTATCAAAACCATTACACACGCTGGTCTTAGAGATCAGATTGCAGCAGCCACAGATATCATTGTTAGAAATGGTTTAGAAGATAAAATTATGTACCTTAACTTTGCCCGACTGATGCTAATCGCCTTGTTTGTTGGGATAAGTTTACTAGTATATTTTGCATTTTTAAAGAGAAGAAGAGAAGGTCGCGCAACCCTATAAATTTAAAATTATGAACACAGAAGCACTTATATTAATGGTCGCAACTCAAGGAATTGTGATTTTTTGTACAGGGTATTTTTTCTATAAAGTATTGACAACTCCACCCAAAGCAGAGCCAGATTCTTTTTCGGAAAATGATGATGAGGAATTACGCGAGGAAGATTAATTTTATATAGAATTTTCTTTTTTTCGCTTTCGCTAAATGACTAAAAGTTACCACGTTATTATTGAAACACTTTCGTAAACGAGATATTTTTTTAGCGATTTCGCCACTTTTGAAGTTATAAAAGTTGATTGAAAACTATAGATAAAAAGGAATTTTCTTGATCAGTTTGATTGAGGAAGTTCCTTTTTTCGCTTTCGCTAAATGGGGAAAAGTTATTACGTTGCTGCTAAAGATTTGGGGTAAACGAGGTGTTTTTTAGGATTTCGTCTCTTTTGAAGTTGTAATGTTTGTTTGAAAAACTTCCATTTAAAGGAAATTTTCTTGAACATTTCTGCTTGGCCAATTGCGTTGTTAAACTAAAAATTTTATAAAGATATTTCGCATTAAATTTTTGTATATATTTAACGTTTCAATTTTAACCCAAATATTATGAAGCATTTCTACCTACAACTTATCTTTCTGAATTTCAATGTATTTTGCCAAACTACGGGCGGAAATAATACCTTTAAAATTCTAGATCTCAAGATTTAATAGGTGTGAACCTAAATCTAGAGAATGGCTATTTTATGAGAACTTATAAAGTATAATAAATTCATTATTTCTTTTTGGGGGAATAATACTGCCGTATAGCCAGTTTCTCTTTAATTTCTTTAGGTCATTCCACTCAATAATCTTGGTTTCATCTTACAATCGCGTAGAGCGCTTTTCAGAGATGAATTCGGCAGTATGACATTCTTTGCGGCCGAAAGACAACTAATGTTATTTAGTCTATTATTTTACCCAATATTGAATCTGATTTAGAAAACAAATTTTGAAAAAATTACCTAAAAAACTAACGTTACAATTAAGAAGCAGTAAGAATTCAGCGCTTTATCGTTGATGAAATTTCAGTTTCTGCAAATAATCTATTTATGAAAAATACAATCAAGTTTCTATTTTTAATCCTTCCTTTAGCAAGCTTTAGTCAGACTTGGCAGTGGGCAAAATCAGGAGGAAGTTGGTCGACTACCATATATGAGTCAGATATTGAGCGAGTCAAATCAATTTCGACCGATAAGGATGGTAATGTGTATATTCTAGCCCCGATAGGAAAAGCAGAGGCAAAAATTGATGGAATTCCTAAAACAACTTACAATGAATTTGCCAATAGCGTCGATAACATAATTGCTAAATTTGGCTGCGATGGCACCTATAAATGGTCTAGAGTTATCGGTGGCAACAGTTCAGACAAAATGCAACGCGTTTTCAACGACAGTTTGGGCAATGTTTATTCGGCGGGTAATATAGTACGAAATTCTGATTTTTACCTCCCTAAATTTGGAAAAGAAGGACTCACAGAAACGGATACAATACTTCCTTTTACGCATAGACGTGGATTATTTTTAGTAAAATATGATTCGATCGGTGAGATGAAATGGCTGCGAATGCCGCAGCCCGCAAATATTACTTTCTCAGAAGCTTATAGCAAAAGTGGATCCCTTGATCTATCTGTTGACGCTGCGGGTAACAGTTATTGGCTCTGTGGTATTACTCCAGGAATATATGCCGAAGGCGCTTTTGTAAATGAAGTGGAAGGAACCAGTATTGTGCTTTTTAAATACGATGCAATGGGTAATTTCAGTAGCGGTACTCCTTTACAAATGGATGTCAAAGGGTCTGGAATTCTAGATTTGAAAATGACACGAAATCCTTCGAATGGCACTATTTACGTTGCTGGAAATACGAAACCAAGTAGAACTACAGATTTAGTATTGCTAAACGGAGAACCTGTAACCCATAGATCGTATGTAGCAGCATTTAATCCTGCAGGCCAATTATTATGGAAACGTGAAAATACATCTACATCTCTCTATAAAGGTATAACCTCTATCGAGCTTGACAACGAGGGTGCTATTTATATTTCGGGCGGAACAGGTACTTCAGATTCTTTCAATGGCATTCCATTAGTTAGTAATATTTCTGTTATGTTCCCCTTCTTAATAAAGTTAGATGTCAATGGGAACACTTTGTGGCAAACTTACGCTCCCAGTATAACAGAAAATTTTGCTGCTGCAATTGCAATAAATGGTGAAGAAGTAGCCGTAACTGGAGGTTTTGGTGTTTTGGATTGGGCTGGAGATTCAATTGCTTTACAACCAAATACAGGGTTTGATTGCTACCTTGCACGATTTAATAAAAATACTGGGGAAGGTCTAGGTCTTCATTCTATACCGAGTAATCTAGGTAGTATCGAATATGGTACTGCACTTAGTTCAGATATTCACGGTAATTACTTAATTGGCGGCCAATTTTCTTCTAAACTATTTGTTGGTGGCGAAACCTTGCAAAATCCAGGGCCACAGGTAGATTTTTTTGTTGCCAAATTTGGTAACGATACTTGTCAAGTTTTGTCTACAGAGAGTTTTGAGTCAAAAAACACTTTAAAAGC
>JBBSQV010000180.1:0-4732 GCA_038243675.1 Flavobacteriales bacterium | reverse complement strand
GCAAATTTCAAAGTTGATACTTTACCAAAAGAACTTTTACTTGAAGCAAAACAAAAAGGATTTGCAGACAGACAAATCGCTCATATGATGGGTTGTCTTGAAAGTGAAGTTTACAAATTAAGAGAAAAACTGAACGTAAATCGTGTATTCAAACTTGTTGATACTTGCGCGGGAGAATTTACAGCCAAAACACCTTATTACTATTCAACTTTCGAAGAAGAAATAGAAACGGCAGATGGTAAAAGATATGTCGAAAACGAAAGTATCGTTTCTGACAAAAAGAAAATTGTAGTTTTAGGTTCAGGGCCAAACAGAATTGGTCAAGGAATCGAGTTTGATTATTCTTGTGTACACGGAGTTTTGGCAGCAAAAGAATGTGGTTACGAAACAATTATGATCAACTGTAATCCAGAAACTGTTTCTACAGATTTTGATACAGCAGATAAATTATATTTCGAACCAGTTTTCTGGGAGCATATTTATGACATCATTCGTCACGAAAAACCAGATGGTGTAATCGTTCAATTAGGTGGTCAGACAGCCTTGAAGCTAGCTGAAAAACTGGATCGTTACGGAATTAAAATTATCGGAACTAGTTATGATGCGTTGGATTTAGCCGAAGATAGAGGTCGTTTCTCTGAACTTCTTACAACTTTAGATATTCCTTTCCCACAATTTGGAATCGCTGAAACAGCTGATCAAGCTTCAAAATTGGCAGATGAGTTGGATTTCCCACTTCTTGTACGTCCTTCTTATGTGCTGGGTGGTCAGGGAATGAAGATTGTGATCAATAAACAAGAGTTAGAAGAGCACGTAATTGACCTTCTTAAAAATATTCCTGGTAATAAATTATTGCTAGATCATTATTTAGATGGAGCTATCGAAGCCGAAGCAGATGCAATTTGCGACGCTGATGGCAATGTGTATATCATAGGAATTATGGAGCATATCGAGCCTTGCGGAGTTCACTCTGGAGATTCAAATGCAACTTTGCCTCCTTTTAATCTTGGCGAATTTGTACTGCAACAGATTAAAGATCACACTAAGAAAATCGCTGTAGCACTAAGAACTGTTGGACTTATCAACGTTCAGTTTGCTATTAAAGACGATATTGTTTACATTATCGAAGCCAATCCTAGAGCATCTCGTACCGTTCCGTTTATCGCAAAAGCGTATGGCGAACCGTATGTAAATTATGCCACAAAAGTGATGTTGGGCGAAAATAAAGTTACAGATTTTACCTTCAATCCACAGCTTAAAGGATATGCGATTAAGCAGCCAGTTTTCTCTTTCAGCAAGTTCCACAATGTAAATAAAGCATTAGGGCCAGAAATGAAATCGACTGGAGAGAGCATTCTTTTCATAGACGACTTGAAAGACGACCAGTTTTACGAGTTATATTCTCGTCGTAAAATGTACTTGAGCAAATAAGATATTTCTTAATATCATTTAATATGAAAGCAGCTGCGAATTTAATTTGCAGCTGCTTTTTTTTATTCACTCTGTTGTCATCCCGACGTAGGAGGGATCCCATAGCATTGCGCCATTTCGTCACGCAGGCATATGATTTTGCTTTGAGGTGAGAGACCATTGACTAGTTAGTTGTTTTTGAATTTACTAGTAAAGAGGTTTCTTAGTTTTTCGCTTACGCAAAATTAGGATAGATTGACGATTGGCCACTTTTGAAGTTGTAAAGTAATGTTGAAGTTCTATTTTCCCATCATCATTATTTTGTTTATTACGCTTTCGCTAAATTAGGAAGGATCAGAAATTTGCCAATTTTGAAGTATTAAGATAATGTTGAAGTTATATTTTCAATCAGGATACTTAATTTTGTACGCTTTCGCGAAATTAGTAAAAATCATTGATTGGTAACTCTACAATTTATAATATGGTATTACTAGTATCTTGCTCCAAAGCCTTTGCAATCATCGCCTCAGGAAGTTCTTTTTTCGCTTTTGCCCCCATTTTCCGAAGCTTTTCTACACTTACGATGAGGTTTCCTTTGCCTTCGTATAATTTATTCATTGCTGAATCATAGTCAGATTTCGAATCATCAATTCGCTTGCCCAAACGAGTAAGGTCGGTTACAAATCCTTCAAACTTATCGTATAGAGCGCCAGCTTGCCTCGCAATTTCCATTGCGTTTTCCTGCTGTTTCTGATTGGTCCACATACTATCAATTGTACGAAGAGTTGCCAGTAATGTTGTAGGAGTTACTATAATAATATTTTTCTCAAAAGCTGAAGAATGTAAGTTACTGTCTTCTTTTAATGCCAATGCAAAAGCAATCTCGATTGGAATAAACAACAATACAAAATCTGGACTTTCCATTTTATAGAGATCGTGGTAGTTTTTTGAAGCCAGCTGATCAATATGTCTTCGGATGGATTGAACGTGCATTTTCAAAAAGTTTGCTTGCTCTAAATCATCTTCCTCGTTCGAAAAACGTTCGTAAGCAGTCAGAGAAACTTTTGAGTCGACAATCATTTTCTTCCCATCAGGAAGATTGATCACGATGTCTGGCAGTAATTTCGATCCAGTTTCAGTCGTAAAACTTTGCTGAACCTCATATTCTCTGCCTTTTTCTAAGCCTGATTTTATAAGGACACGCTCCAAAATAAGTTCGCCCCAATTACCTTGAACTTTACTATCTCCTTTGAGAGCTTTGGTTAGGTTGACAGTTTCTTTGCTCATCTGAGCGTTGATATCGCTCAACCCTCGTATCTGCTCGCGTAGTGCTGCGTGATAATCGATGCTTTGTTTGTGAGTATCGTCAACTTTCTTTTCAAAATGCATTATTTTTTCCTGTAGCGGACTTAAAATAGAAGCAATATTGACTTTATTCTGCTCGGTAAATTTCAGAGATTTTTCTTCTAGAATTTTGTTCGCTAGATTTTCGAATTCCTTGGTAAACTTCTGCTGCAATTCTGCAACTTCATTCTTCTGCTCTTTGTGTCTTTCCCACAAATGATCAAAGTCGGATTCTTTTCGCGAAAGCATAATAGATAGTTCGACTTTATTCTCTCTTAGAATTTCATTTTCAACTTTCAGGTTTTCTAAGTTTTTTTCTAAACTAATTCTTTCGTCACGCCGATCGCTTTTCTGTTCTTCAATTTGAGTTGTCGCCATTTGAAGTTTCTGCTCAAGGATATCAGAATTTGTTATTGGTTCTTTTCGATTCTGAAAAAGAAATCTTCCAATTAGAAAACCAATTATCAGGGAAGCAATGCTAAGAAGAAGAATTTCAGAGAAAGACATATTAGAAAATGTTTTAGAAATAGAACAAAAAAAAACGATTTATAAAGATATAAATCGTTTTTTAGAATTAGGATTAAAAATGGTCTTAGTAACTCACTTCCAATTTATGTTGTCTTAACTGAACTTGAGTTTTTGGTAATTTAGCTTGAGAAATTCTGTATGCTAAATTTTTAACGCGTTTTCTTTCTTGAATTATTAGCGGAATATTAATCAAAAATCCAACTACACATACAAGCATTAGCGTAAGCAAAAGGCTCATATAAATTACGTGGTTCAATTCTCCAGACAAATTAAAGTCTGAAACAAAGAAATATCCTGAGGCAAAAAATACGGTTGTTGAAATTATAAGTGATAAAGCTTTCATAGTCGGTAAGTGTTAAAATTAGCAATTTTTCTTGTGCTAAAACTGAAATTTTCTAGTCTAAAAGTATGCCAGAAATTCTTGTTTTAATCTTTTACTAAATTATGATAATGTTATGACCTGCGTTTATATAGTTATTATAATGATTTACACAATTTAACACGATGTTAAGTCTGTGCCAATATTGTGATAACTGCTGTAGATCAGTCATATAGAGCAATCCAGAAGATAACAGATAAATTATTTGAGCTTTAAAGTTTGAGAAACAGCATATATTTGTATAATCTCAAATCGTCAAAAAAGCAAAATTTAACTTTATGGTGGATAAAAAAACTAAATGTGTTGTCAGTTGGAGCGGGGGAAAAGATAGTGCTTTGGCATTAAATTTTTTGATGGTAAATAATGAAATTGAGGTCGTGGCTTTGCTTACTACTTTTGATACAGAATCAGAAGAATCTCAGATGCATTTTGTACCGATGAATCTCATTAATAAGCAGGCAAATAACCTGTCTCTTCCATTATATATAACGAACGTTACAGCTGGCAAGTCGAATTCTTACGAAGATGAAATGCAAAAAGCCGTTGAACACTTTCGACTACTTGATGTGACTCATTTTGCTTTTGGAGATATTTATTTAGAAAATGTAAAATCTTACCGAGAAGAACTTTTTTCCAAATTAGATATGGGACTATTATTCCCATTATGGGAGATGTCAGCCCAAATGTTAATGCAGACTTTCTTCGATTCAGGTATTAAAGCAAAAATTATCGTTTGCCAATCCAATAAATTAGAATCAGAATATATAGGAAAGGATTTGACCAAGGAATTGGTCGAAAGCTTTCCAACAGATATTGATATCTGCGGAGAGAATGGCGAATACCACACCTTTGTGTATGATGGCCCAAATTTCACAAAATCCGTAAATTTTGAGATTGAGAAAGTGGAAGAGAGGACATTTACTTTTAAGCTATTGGATGGTTCAAGTGTTAGTTCGCATTTTTATGTGAGTCGTTTTAAAATTTAATATAGCAGAAAATTGATATTAAAAAACCCAACTTCGAAAACGTATGTTTTTAAAGTTGGGTTTCATTTTTTCGAAATTTCAGAGT
>JBBSQV010000179.1:0-4870 GCA_038243675.1 Flavobacteriales bacterium | reverse complement strand
CAATCTCAGGAATTCGACGTATAGCCACACTAGTGTTACCATTAGGCCGATTGCGCCAAACCACTCCATATATTTTGGTTGTTTTGACTCAGCACCTTTCTCAATCATATCAAAATCTAAAAACAAATTTAGAGCTGCAATAATGATTACAAAAACGCTAATTCCGATACTCAGTAGCGAATTTCCGTGGTGAATAGGTGTGAAGCTTGTAAACATTGAAAGTACCCAGCCAATTACGTAAAACGTAACGATAGCAAGGGTTGCGGCAATAACGATTGATCTAAATTGCTGTGTAACTTTTACGATTTTGAAACGGTAAAGTCCGAAACACACCATAAATGTTACGAACGTTGCTCCAACCGCATTTACTACGATTCCCGGATATTGCGCTTCGAAAATGGCGGAGATAGCACCTAAAAATAGCCCTTCGAAAATGGCATAGCCTGGCGCTAAATATGCTGATAAATGTGGTTTGAAAGCGGCGATAACTACAACTACAAGTCCTGCAATTGCACCGCCGATAGCGATTGGCATTACATTGTCACCATTGAAAGCCATACTCCAAGTGATTGCAGCTGCGGCAATGATTAACGCTAGTAATAAAAAGCTTTTGTTCATGGTACCACTAATTGTCATTTCGTCATCACGAATGATAACTGAAGAATCGTGAGTAGTTGCATATGCAGAATTTTTGCTGCCGCTGAACTCCTTATTTTTTAAAAATGGATTGCTTGATTCGAATTTCATTTTGATGTTTTTTTATTTGTAAATATATAAAAAAGTATTCCTGTTTTACAACCGAAAAATTAATCTAAAATTTCCGAAATACGTAGTGTATTTACCATCCCTTTTTCGACAATTGGCATAGCGGCAAGGTTGATAAGCATATCTCCTTTTTCTACATATCCTTTATCTTTTGCAATTTGATTTACATCTGTTACTGTATCATCAGTACTAACAAACTTGTCGTAAAACAATGTACGGACTCCCCACAGAAGACTCAATTGTGTCAGGATTCTTCTGTTTGATGTAAATACTAGAATGTCAGCTTGTGGTCTCCAAGCTGAAATTTGAAACGCTGTATATCCACTATTGGTTAATGTACAAATTGCTTTAGCTTTAATGACGTTTGCCATCATTGCAGCATGGTTGCATATTGACTTAGTGATAAATCTTTTTGTGCGAATTTGCGGTGTATTTGTAGGAACTGTAATTAGCGGAGAATCTTCTACAGCTTCAATAATTTGCGTCATTTTCTGGATTACTTGTACTGGATAATTACCAACAGAAGTTTCGCCAGAAAGCATCACAGCGTCAGCACCATCCATAACTGAGTTGGCAACATCATTTACTTCTGCTCTTGTAGGAGTGAGGGTCGTAATCATTGTCTCCATCATTTGAGTGGCAATAATTACAGGAATTCGTGCCGTTTTTGCTCTGTGCACCAACTTTTTCTGAATTAGCGGAACTTCGTGTGCAGGGACTTCGACACCTAGATCTCCACGAGCAACCATTAATCCATCACAATACGCGACAATTTTATCAATGTTTGCTACGCCTTCAGGCTTTTCAATTTTTGCAATAATTGGGATTTTATGATCAGAATGTTCAGCGATTAAAGCTTGCAATTCCATCAGATCTTCGGCAGTACGCACAAATGAAAGTGCGATCCAGTCTACTTGCAATTCAATAGCAAAAATTGCGTCTTTTATGTCTTTTGGCGTCAAAGCAGGCAAAGAAACTTTTGTATTAGGAAGATTTACACCCTTTTTAGATTTCAAAGGACCTCCTTGAATTACAATGGCTTCAACTTCCGTAGTTCTATTTGTAGAAAGAACTTCAAAAATTAATTTACCGTCGTCAAGAAGAATTCTTTCCCCAGGATTAACATCCTTTGGAAACTCTTTATAATTCATATATACTTTATGACGAGTACCAGGAATATCTTCGGCGGTTGTAAATGTAATAGTGTCTCCAGCAACAACAACAATATCTTCTTTCATTATACCCACGCGCAATTTAGGGCCTTGAAGATCTCCTAAAATAGCAGTTGTATACCCGTATTTGTCATTTAAATCTCTAATTATTTTGACTTTTTCTAAAACATCGTCATAGTCTGCGTGCGAAAAATTAACTCGGAAAACATTTACTCCCGCGTCAATCATATCCTTAATGACCTCGATGCTACTACATGCAGGGCCTAATGTTGCGACAATTTTTGTTTTTTTGTTTGTTGGCATTATTTAAAAAATTAAATTATTTTTAGATTTAATCTGATATTCATGTATCTGATAAATCGATTCGATTCGTGGAATATTATTTAGAGTGCTTATAATGGAATCCAAATCATCTTCAAAGTTTTGGATCATTAAAAAGTAGTCTACTTTTTTGAATTCGTTAAGGACGTATGCGTTCTGAGAAACTTCAAACAAATCTGAATTCTGCCTTGCTTTATCATTAACTGTGCCCAACTGGGTTATGTTCTTGTTTTGAATCAGATCCCATGAAGTATCATATTCCAAATTTTCGTGCGAAAATCTAGAAAAATACGTATCACCAAATGAAGTAGTGAGCTGAATATCTTCTTTATTTCTACTTAAAAGAATCGGTAATTTCTGGTTGATTAAATAAGCTAGATGATAATCTTCAAGTGAAGTATGCAGCGCAATTAAGCTGAAAGATATGTCGTCAAAAGAATCCAAATTTAATTTATGAACAACCATTTGATTCAAAATTAGGTGCAAAGGTAAGAATTTTGATGCGATAAAAAGAAAAGTCTGCAATCACTTAACTTAAACATAATCTTGGAGGCGGACGGTTGTGAATTGAGAACTATATACTTTTTGAAATTTTTTCTTGTAATGCAAAGTATGCGCGTTGTGAAGCTTTCTCTTCCGCTTTTTTCTTCGAGGAAGCTCTTGCTTTTGCCACTACTTTATTATCAATACTTAATTTTACGCCATAAAGTCGCTCGCCATTGATACCATTATCTTCAAATACATCGTAGAAAAAACTTTTCTTTTCTTTTTGACACCATTCAATGACCAAACTTTTATAAGATGTTATTTTTCCTTCTAATTTACTGATGTCAACGTAAGGAGCGATGACTCTGCTTTGAATAAACTTTTCGCAATATGTATAACCAAGATCGAGATAGATTGCACCAACTACTGCTTCGAATATATTTCCATAAATATTATCACCAAACTGATTGAGAGCAACTTTGCTTTGTACAAGATCTTTAAGGTGAAGGTCTTTTCCCAAAGTGTTGAGATGTTCGCGGCTTACGATTTTTGAACGCATTTTAGTAAGATAACCTTCATCTCCATTAGGCGCCTTATCGTATAAATGTGCGGCAATTATTGCGCTAAGCATTGCGTCTCCTAAAAATTCTAGACGTTCATAATTTATGGCATATCCATTCTTGTCTATTCCACTGGCAGATCTATGTGTGAAAGCAGCTTTGTAAAATGTCAAATTTTTTGGTTCGAAACCAATTATATTTACAATAGCAGTAAAAAAAATCCCGTCTTCTGGAGAACGGGATTTCTTAAATATGTTTTTTAGTATTCTCATTCGGTAGTTAGTCGATAACTTTCTTAAATAATACACAGGCGTTGTGACCACCAAAACCAAAAGTATTGCTCATTGCGACATTTACTTCGCGATGCTGTGCTTTGTTAAGTGTCAAATTTAAAGAAGGATCAATATTTGGGTCTACAACCTCATGATTTATCGTTGGTGGAATAATTCCTGTTTTGATTGCAAGAATCGAAGCTATTGCTTCAATTGCACCCGCTGCACCAAGAAGGTGCCCAGTCATTGACTTTGTGGAGTTAATATTGATATCTTTTGCGTGATCTCCAAAGACAGCTGTAATAGCTTTAAGTTCTGCTACGTCACCTAGAGGAGTAGATGTACCGTGCGTATTAATGTGATCTACTTGATCTGGAGTCATTCCTGCATCTTTCAAAGTGTTTTTCATTACTGCAATTACACCAATTCCTTCGGGATGAGGTGCAGTAAGATGATACGCATCAGATGACATTCCGCCTCCACCTACTTCGCAATAAATTTTTGCACCACGAGCTTTAGCGTGTTCATATTCTTCAAGAACTAGTGCTCCAGCACCTTCTCCAAGAACAAATCCATCTCTAGTCGCATCAAACGGGCGCGAAGCTGTTTTTGGAGTATCATTGCGTGTAGAAAGTGCGTGCATAGAATTAAATCCGCCCATTCCAGAAATAGTCACTGCTGCTTCTGAACCGCCTGAAATAATAACATCGCACATTCCTAATCTGATGTAGTTGTAAGCGTCAATTAGGGCATTTGCAGATGATGCACATGCAGAAACTGTAGTGTAATTAGGTCCCATATAGCCATTACGCATTGAGATATGTGCCGGAGCAATATCTGCAATCATTTTGGGAATAAAGAACGGATTGAATTTGGGAGTACCATCGCCTTTAGCGTAGTACATCACCTCATCCTGAAAAGTCTGAAGTCCTCCAATTCCCGCACCCCAAATAACTCCAACACGATACTTATCTACATTGTCGCTAGTAATTCCAGCGTCTTTGATAGCTTCGTCGCTCGCAGCTACTGCGTATTGTGCAAACTTATCTAACCTACGGGATTCTTTACGATCCATATAGTCTTCGATATTGAAGTTTTTTACCTCACAAGCAAATTTTGTTTTATGCTTTTCGGTATCGTAGTATGTAATTGGAGCTGCGCCGCTTTCGCCATTGATTAACGCATTCCAATATTCTTGAACTGAATTTCCAATTGGAGTTAGAGCACCTAAACCCGTTACAACAACTCGCTTTAATTCCATGAGTACCTTGTTTATTTTCTGTTGTAAAGTAAT
>JBBSQV010000178.1:0-4933 GCA_038243675.1 Flavobacteriales bacterium | reverse complement strand
GTTATTGCTATCAAATTTTTTTATGACAATATTATTGCCTTGTGAGGTTTGAGTTTGATAACTCATCAACTCATTTGCGCCATTAAATGTTGAGTCAGCCGACAATTCCCCAACTGTATCATAATACTGAATTCTTTTTGTTTCAAAATTTTCGATTGAAGGGGTATATATTATAGTCTTTTTCAAAACTTTGATATTAGTATTTAAGGTGTTGTCTTGGCTGTTGTCTTGAACGATGTCATCGGTAGAACAGGATGAAATGGTAAGTGATGCAATTGCGACAAATAGTAGAGATAAGTTTTTCATAATACGATATTATTTGTGATTGTATATTCTATAGTATTAGAAAAGAGAAAAGGTTGCGTGGGAATTTGATAATTTATTTAAAGTGTTTTATAGTCGTAGACCTTACTCGCCGTTTGCAACAATAGCTTAAACTTAAAAACCCCACTTCAAATAAATGAAATGGGGTTTTAGTTGAATTAAACCTAATATAGAATTAATCTTATTTTCGGTCGTCACGTCTTTCTGGACGTGGCGCTCTTTCTTCTCTCGGAGCATTTTCTTCTCTGGCAGGTCTTTGCATCAAAGCTTTCTTCGATACTTTTTCCTTTCTTGTTTTTGGGTCAAGTCCTAAGTATTTCACTTGGAACAAATCACCCATATTCACAACATCAGTAACGTTTTCTGTACGTTCCCATGCTAGCTCAGATACGTGAAGTAGAACTTCGTTTCCTGGAGCAGCAAGATACTCAACTACTGCACCAAAATCAAGCATTTTTATAACTTTTACATCATAAGCTTCACCCATTTGTGGTTTAAAAGTAATTGATTTTATTTTTGCTAATACTGCTTCGATTCCAGCAGGATCAGTACCTAAAATTTCAATAATTCCTTCTTCAGTAACTGGGTCTTCATTGATAACAATTGTAGTTCCTGTTGCTTTTTGTAATTCTTGAATCACTTTTCCACCAGGTCCAATCAAAGCTCCAATAAATGCGTTTGGAATTCTTCTTGTAATAATTTTTGGAGAGTGTGCTTTAACATCTTCTCTTGGCTGAGCTAAAGTTGCTACCAATTTCTCTAAGATATGCAAACGTCCATCACGAGCTTGCGCTAAAGCTTGCTCCATGATTTCATATTTCAATCCGTCAATTTTGATGTCCATTTGACAAGCTGTAATTCCTTCAGAAGTTCCAGTTACTTTGAAATCCATATCTCCTAAATGATCTTCATCACCTAAAATATCAGATAAAACAGCAAAACGATCTCCGTCAGAAATTAATCCCATTGCAATTCCCGAAACTGGACGAATCAATTGAATACCAGCATCCATTAAGGATAGTGTTCCAGCACAAACTGTTGCCATTGAAGATGAACCGTTAGATTCTAAAACTTCTGAAACAACCCGAATTGTATAAGGGCAATCTGCTGGAATCATGTTTTTTAATGCTCTTTGAGCCAAGTTTCCGTGACCAACTTCTCTTCTTGAAGTCCCTCTTAATGGACGAGCTTCTCCTGTAGAAAATGGCGGGAAATTATAGTGCAAATAGAATTTTTCTTCTCCTTGTTGAGATGGTGAATCAATTTGGTTTGCTTCTCTAGAAGTTCCTAAAGTTGCTGTAGCCAAAGCTTGAGTTTCTCCACGTGTAAACAAAGCTGAACCGTGAACTGATGGTAAATAATCTACTTCACACCAAATGTCTCTGATTTCTGTAGTTTTTCTTCCGTCTAAACGTGTTCCTAAATCTAAAGTGACATTACGAACAGCTTCTTTATTGGTTTTCTTGAAGTATTTAGAAACTAAATCTCCATCTGCGGCCAATTCTTCTTCTGTAAATAATGCTTTTACTTCTTCTTTTACTTCGTCAAATGCAGCTGAACGTTCGTGTTTAGCCGAACCTTTGCTAGCAATCGCGTAAATTTTATCGTAAGATGCTGCCTTTACTTTAGCGTAAATAGCTTCATCTTCTCTTTCTCCTTCATACGTACGTACTTCTTTTTTACCAAAAGCGGCTTGCAAACGTAATTGAGCAGAAATTTGATTTTTGATATGTTCGTGAGCAAACTTAATTGCCTCTAACATTTCAGCTTCTGAAATTTCTTTCATTTCACCTTCTACCATTGCGATAGAATCCATAGAAGCTCCAATCATCATATCGATGTCAGATTCTTCTAATTGTGCACGAGATGGGTTGATGATGAATTTCCCATCAATTCTTCCAACTCTAGCTTCAGAAATTAAAGTTTCAAAAGGAATATCAGATAAAGCAAGAGCTGCCGAAGCTGCTAATCCTGCTAATGCATCTGGCATTACATCTTCGTCATGAGACATTAGTTGAATCATAACTTGCACTTCAGCATGATAATCATCTGGGAAAAGTGGACGTAAAACACGGTCAACTAATCTCATTGTCAATACTTCGCTATCACTTGGACGTGCTTCTCTTTTAAAGAAACCACCAGGGAAACGACCTGCTGCAGCAAATTTTTCTCTGTAATCTACCGTTAACGGTAAAAAGTCGATACCTGGACTTGCTTTTCTTGAGGAAACAACTGTACCTAAAATTACAGTTTTTCCTATTCTTACTACTACAGACCCGTCTGCTTGTTTAGCTAAACGTCCTGTCTCGATTGTGATGCTTCTTCCATCACCTAAATCGATGCTTTCTACAAATAATTGTGGAATCATAATTATTTTTCTTATTGATTAAACATGGGTTCTAGTTGTGTTGTTGTTGCGTAGTTAATGCTCTAAAACCCAATGAAAAACCAAACTTTTTAGTAATATTATAAAAATGAAAAGAGGTGCGTAGGCACCTCTTTTCTGTTGGATTATTTTCTAATACCCAATACTTTGATAATCTCTCTGTATCTGTTGATCTCAGATTGTTTTAGATAATCTAGTAACGATCTTCTTTTACCTACTAGTTTCACTAGAGAACGCTCTGTGTTGTAGTCATGACGGTTCTTTTTCAAGTGTTCCGTTAGGTGGTTGATACGGAAAGTAAACAAAGCGATTTGGCTTTCTGATTTTCCTGTGTTTGATGCTTCTCCGTGTTTAGCGAAGATTTCTTCTTTTACTTCTTTAGTCAAGTACATGCAAATATTCTTTAAATGATTATTATGTAAGTATATAGTTTTTATATACGCCCGGCAAAGGTAGAATATATTTTTAAAATAATACTGTCTAACACAAAAGGAATCATATTAAATTTGATATAATTTGGAAATTTCCAGATTTACATACTTTAAAAATTCCTCATCGTCCTCTCCGAAAGCATCAAGTAAGTTAGAATCAATATCAATCTGACCTATATTTTTTTCGTTTACAAATAGTGGAACAACGATTTCAGATTTCACATTCATATTACAAGAAATATAATTGTCTTGCGCTTGAACATCTGGAACTACAAATGTTTCATTGCTAACTGCTACCTGTCCGCAGATTCCTTTTCCAAATGGAATTACTGTATGATCGGTGGCTTCTCCGGCAAACGGCCCTAAAATTAATTCTGGTTTATCACCATTAGCAAAATAAAATCCAACCCAGTCGTAATAATCAATATTGTCACGAAGTAGATGACAGATTTTTTTTAATTTTTCTTCACGCAGACTTTCTGTTTCAGTTAGAATGTCATTCACTTTTGGTTTAAGCTCTTCGAAGGTCATAGTTTTTGATTTTTACAAAAGTATTTATTTTTAAGCGCATTATTTCCATAGATTTGTTAAAAAGTTGCTCTTGAAATCCTACTATATTAAATACAAACCTTTTCTAACATTTGTTGCCAAATTTTTTCTGATTTACATTATATTATCGTGGATTTACGGATTGTATTTAAGTCAATTTAATGAAGCTGCGTTTGAACCTGATGGAATCACAACCTTAGTATCCGATCAAACTAGAGAGTTATTGAAATTCTTCGGAGTAGATGCAGCAACAGCCCCGCATGAAATGGAAGCAAGTCATAAATTTTCAGTCAATGGTAAATTTGTTGCAAGGATAGTAGAAGGTTGTAATGCCGTGAGTGTGATGATTCTGTTTATTGCATTTGTAGTGGCATTCAAAGGAAAACTTAAACATACACTCCTATTTATTTTGATGGGAATTCTCATAATTCATATTTTAAATATAATTCGAATTGCGTTACTAGCTCTCGCGCTTTATTATTATCCGCAGTATCAGGAGTTTTTGCACGGGACAATATTTCCATTAGTTATATATGGAGTGGTTTTTATTCTTTGGGTAATTTGGGTTAATAAATTTTCAGTTTATGCTGGTAGCAGTAAAAAATAATGTAAGTCGGGTAATTTTGGCAGTAGTATTAATAATACTGCTTGCAATGGTGCGGTTATTTGAATCAGAAATTTTCTATGATCCTTTATTAGCTTATTTTAAGTCCACGTATATGCAAATGCCATTGCCTGAAATGAATTACAAGATGCTGTTTTTAAATATCACTTTTAGATATTTTATAAACTCGATTCTCTCACTCGCTTTGCTGTATGTCATTTTTAAAGACAAAGGAATGATCAAATTCACGTCGGTTTTATACCTCGTATTTTTTGTTATTCTCATATCAATTTTGCATTTTGCGTTATCTTATGACGATCCAGACAAAATGCTAATCTTTTATATACGAAGATTTCTTATTCAGCCGATTTTCATCTTGCTCTTTATTCCTGGTTTTCTTTTTCAGGAATACGTGAGCAAAAAACCTGAAGATTCAACTGTAGATTAACGACTGTTTTTCAGTATCTTTGCAAAAGAATACAAACCTTTTTTCGATTTCTATTAAATGAAAACGCTCAAACCTACATCGGTCTTTCTAGCGCTCCTGTTACTTGTTTATAGTAGCGGATTTTCATTTAATATTCATTTCTGCAAAGATCAGATTGCCGCAATAAGTAGTGTATTTTCTGATGACGTTAT
>JBBSQV010000177.1:0-4941 GCA_038243675.1 Flavobacteriales bacterium | reverse complement strand
TTCTTAAGCCAATAATTCGATTGATAGTGATTCATCATACTAAAAACCAAGCAGAATAAACTTACGGACAGAATGATAAAACCGACAATAAAGAACTTGACATTGTGATTTTCGAAGACTACACTCCAGAAATGACTGTCAAAACGAGGATCTTTAATATCCGCATACGGCACCATTTGATCGGCAATAAACCAGATCACGGCAATCATAAGAGATAGTGTAAACAGCTTTGGCAGCAAGGTCTTTTTGGAGGAATACAACAGCCAAAGGGATATAAAATACGACGCAACCGCACCCATAATTGGGGCAATTACGATAAATGCAATAATGATCAAAACACCATTGGGAAGTGTGTCTGTACCTCCTGCGGTGTACCAATTTACAACATCAAAACCTGCGTGAGCAATGGCTGCACCTGCAAAACCTCCAATTAATGTGTGCGATGAACTCGAAGGAATTCCTTGCCACCAAGTAAAAAGATTCCATACAATTGCCGCGAGAATTCCCGCGAGTATCACGGTGAGATTTATTTCTAATGTTTTAGCCGTTTTGGCGACGGTATCTGCCACTCCTAGCCCAAAAACCCAATAGGCCAAAAAGTTGAAAAATGCAGCCCACATTACGGCCTGGAAAGGACTTAAAACTTTGGTGGCTACAACTGTGGCAATAGCGTTTGCAGCATCGTGAAAACCATTGATATAGTCAAACACAAGCGCCAAGGCTATAATAACGAGCAGTAATCCGAAATTAAATTCCATAAATTTGATTCAAATATTAGTACTTAATTACGAAGCCTTCACTACAATCGACTCTAAAACGTTTGCTACGCTTTTACATTTGTCCGAAGCTGCTTCTAGTGAAGACAGTACTTCTTTGTATTTGATAATATTTTTGGCATCGGTTTCATTTTCAAAAATATCGGCAACCGCTTTGTCAAAAACAGTATCTGCCTTGCTTTCCAATTTATTGATGCGCTTGCAAGCCGTGGTGATCTCTTTAAGATTTTTCAGGTTCTTAAGTTCGCGAATTGCAATTCCGATTTGCTGACAAGCTTCCAGATTAATTTCTGTGAGTTTTCGAATCGATTTTGTGATCTTTTCTACTTGATAAAGACGTATTCTAGAAGCAGCACCGTGCATAAAATCGGCGACATCGTCCATCGATTTAACAAGTGAGTGAATATCCTCACGATCAAAAGGCGTGATAAAGTTTCGGCTTAATTCCAAATGCGTTTTGTGTGTAATCTCTTCAATTACAGACTCAAGCTCTTCAATTTTGACAAAATAACTCTCACGCGCATCCTTTGGCTGATTCACTAATTCGTGCACCGTCTCCGCAAGCAAAGTCAAATTGTCTGATGCTTCTTCAAATAGAGGAAAGAATTTTTTATCCTTTGGAACTAGAAATTGGAAGATGTTGTTAAGTGTCATAATTGATCGATTAGATTTAAACAAATGTAGTAGTCCAATGTTAAGCTACTATTAAGTTTTGAGGGAATTTGTTATTATTTGTTAACTGAAAGTGAGGTTGAGTTATCTTTCTGACTTTTGGGAAGTCGATGTGGTCGATAGCTTGGAGGTTTTGGCTTTCGCCGAATATATTCAGAGCGGGTAGGACTTTTTTTTTTCGCAGAGTTTTGATTTGTCTTCGGTTGAAGCTATACGGAAAAATTCAAGTTACTTCTCACATATCACGAACGTCATTGCGAGGAACGAAGCAATCGCATCTGAGACTCACCCTTATTTCAACGAAGCCGAGGTCTTCTCTCAACTCAAAAATTGGTTATCAATTCTATCTTGTTTCTTTAAAGTCCGATAGCACAGATTTGCAATCTGTTCCCACCAACTATTTACACAAACTAGTTCCGCAAATCATCTCCGCAAACTTGTCATCCTGACGAAGGAAGGATCTCATCTGAGACTCGATCTTACATCTATGAAGTCAAGTTATCTCTCTATTAGAGCTTGATTTAGAAAAACTGTACATTAACATCAACTGCAAACTTGACATTTAGAGCGTGCGAGACCTGGACAAAGTGAATAGACGAAGCAAATCAGGTAATAAGAATTTTTCAAAAGTACTTTAAGAAATCCTGGCAAGACTTAATTTAAATTTTACGACTATTAGAATAAACATTAGAGTAGCGTGAAACCCATTTTATGCGATTTGCTTCACCAGTTCGCAAAAGTTCGGGTCTCCTTCGTCGAAATGACAAGTTTGAGAGTATAGTTTTGAGAGTAATGTGATTGAGATTGGCCGAAATTACTTCTTGTTTTTCGCTAAAGAGTCATTTGCAATACCTTTCCACAACCCACAAACTTGTCATCCTGACGAAGGAAGGATCTCATTTGAGACTTAATCTTATAATTATAACGTCGGCGTTTTCCTGCTAATACGAGTTGACTTTTAAAACAACAAATTTGAGAGTAGAGTTCTGCGGAATAAGTAATTGATTTCGAGAAAGCTTAGTTCGCCTTTCGGGCTAATGCCTATGATTGATAGCGAGCCTGATCAGATTCAGTTTTGCATTTTTAGTTTACAATAAGTTCTTTATTAAAAACACGTGATTTACAACTCCTAATAGGTAATACATCTTGAAACTTAAAACACATAACTAAAATTACAATAACAACTCAACTGACACTAAATTTCATTATTTTTGAAATATGAAGATAAACGACAAAAATTTATTACTAATAAAAAAGCTTTGTGAACAATATAAAGTTCGTACATTCTCAGCTTTTGGCTCGGTAACGCGAGATGATTTTAGCAACGAGTCTGATTTTGATTTTGTTGTGGATTTTAATGAAACTGACCCATTTGAATACACAAATTTATACTTCCAGCTAAAAGACAAATTGGAGAAATTATTGAAACGTCAAATTGATCTGATTGAATACAGAGCTATCAAAAATCAATATTTTAAAAAAGAACTTGATGAAACTAAAGTGCTGATTTATGGACAATAGAATTAATTCTTGGCTTGAAGATATTGAAAGATCGATTGATGAGATTCATGATTTCCTACCAGAAAAACGTGATTTCTTTACTTACCAAAAGGATTTAAAAACAAAAAAAGCTGTAGAGCGAAATATTGAAATAATTGGAGAAGCGATTAATCGAATTTTGAAATATAAAAATTCTGAAATTGAAATTAAAAATGCTCATAAAATTATAGGAACCAGAAATCGAATAGCTCACGAATATGATAGTATTTCGGATGAAGTAATTTGGACAATTATTATAAAGGAGCTTCCCGAACTGAAAAAAGAAATTATTGAATTGAGAAGCTAGTACTTAAGCTAATACGTACTTCAAGTTTACTTCTCCGGTTTTGCTAAAAAGCCTTTGTCGTAAACCGTGTCTGATTGCAATTTGAAAAGGTCGTTTGTCATGAATCTTATATCAAAAATTAATAATTACAGAATAGTGCTAAGCAATTTATGGGATTGCTTCGCTTGTTCACTAACGCTCGAGTCTTCCTTCGTCAGGGTGACAGTTTGAGAGTAGAGTGCTGAGAATATTTTGGTAGTAATTGGACAGATTTACTTCGTCCCTTTGTTAAAGCATTGAGTGCAACACTTGCGCGAATGTCATAAACCATAATTATAAGCTTTGAACGAGTGACTTTTATATCCATCCTTAAATTCTTATATTTTTCAAATACACTTTCATAAATAATACATCATTCCTTAAAACAACTTCTCACCAATCATAAAAACAAATATCCTTTCGGAGATTACTGCCCTAGCCCGGATAGGAACGGCATCCTTTTTCTTTTTTTCTTAAAAAAAAAGAAAAAGATATAGTGGATAGCCGGAAAAAGCTCCAAAAAAAAATTATCAACCTTAGTAAAAGTCTACTTTTAAAAACAAATTTGCTTGGGAGTCGTAGTTGTAAAATAAACGGCTAAATGTTTCAAAGGATTTTGTAATTTAGCCACGCGCAGAAAAAAGCGCTAAGGAAATTAATAAATCGACATTTTTACTACTATAATATGGACATCAACTTCAACAAAAACGAAGATCACAACAAATTGCTATTGTCAGACCTTAAGCGAAATATTGCTCGAGTGAGTCTGGGTGGCGGCGAAAAAAGGATTGCTAAACTGCACAGTCAAGGGAAAATGACTGCTCGTGAACGCATCGATTATTTACTGGATCCGAAGTCGAAAAGCATCGAAATTGGCACTTTTGTGGGTGAAGGAATGTACAAAGAACACGGTGGATGCCCTTCTGGTGGTGTCGTGATTAAAATAGGATATGTAAAAGGACGTCAGGTGATTGTGGTGGCAAATGATGCGACTGTGAAAGCGGGCGCGTGGTTTCCGATTACGGGAAAGAAGAATCTTCGTGCGCAAGAAATTGCAATGGAAAATCGCCTTCCGATTATTTACCTTGTAGATAGTGCTGGTGTCTACCTACCATTGCAGGACGAAATTTTTCCTGATAAAGAACATTTTGGACGTATTTTCCGTAATAACGCGATTATGAGTAGTATGGGAATTACTCAGATTTCGGCAGTTATGGGAAGTTGTGTTGCTGGTGGTGCCTACCTTCCTATTATGAGTGACGAAGCGCTAATTGTGCAGGATACTGG
Source organism: Flavobacteriales bacterium (assembly GCA_038243675.1). Lineage (GTDB taxonomy): Bacteria > Bacteroidota > Bacteroidia > Flavobacteriales > Flavobacteriaceae > Flavobacterium. Next base: position 342 of record JBBSQV010000177.1, on the reverse strand, counting down.
TAGTATTTTCCTTGCTGGAAGTTACCTTGTGAAAGCTGCAATTGGTGAAACTATTGACAACGAATCTCTTGGTGGCGCGGTGACGCATTGCGAAATCTCGGGAGTTACAGACTATAAAGCGCTAAATGACAAGGATGCTCTGGACAAAATCAGAAATATCGTTGACAAAATGGGCGACTTCACTAAAGCTGGTTTTAGCCGAATTAAAGCTGAAAAACCTGCTTTGAAAGAAGAAGATATCTACGGAATTCTTCCGAAAGCTCGTAATGAGCAGTATGATATGATGGAAATTATTAATCGATTGGTTGATAATTCGGAATTTGAGGCGTACAAAGAAGAATA
>JBBSQV010000176.1:0-4970 GCA_038243675.1 Flavobacteriales bacterium | reverse complement strand
TTTCAGGGTTAAATATTATTAAAAAGGAACGGACAAAGTTAAACAAATTAATGTTTGAAATGACGTGTTCCGGTAAATACCATTGCAACATTATTTGCGTTGCAATAATCGATGCTCAACTCGTCTTTGATCGATCCACCAGGCTGAATAACTGCTGTAATACCTGCATTATCTGCAAGTTCAACACAGTCTGGAAAAGGGAAGAAAGCATCACTCGCCATCACTGCACCTGATAAATCAAAATTGAAATTATTTGCTTTTTCTACAGCTTGTTTTAATGCATCTACACGAGAAGTTTGTCCGGTGCCTGATGCAATTAATTGCTTGTTTTTTACAAATACAATTGTATTAGATTTGGTGTTTTTGCAAATTTTAGATGCAAAAAGTAAATCTTCAATTTCTTCGGAAGTTGGAGCAGTAGTAGTAACGACCTTTAAGTCTTCTTTATTGTCTGTTATATTATTTTTGTCCTGCACCAAAACTCCGTTCAAACATGTACGAACCTGTTTTGCAGGCAATTCTTGATCGTTCATGAAAAGGATAATTCTATTTTTCTTTTCGCTTAGTTTTGCAATCGCTTGCTCATCATAACTTTTAGCAATTACAACTTCGCAGAACAGTTTGTTGATTTCTTCAGCAGTTTCTAAATCGATTGCACCGTTGCAGATTAAAACTCCTCCGAAGGCAGAAGTTGGATCAGCGGCAAGAGCAGCTAAATAAGCTTCTTTCATGGTGCTCTTTGAAGCTAAACCACAAGCATTATTGTGTTTTAAAATTGCAAACGTTGGTTCGTCCTCCTTAAATTCTAAAATTAAATTGACAGCTGCATCTACATCCAAAAGATTGTTATAAGAAAGTTCTTTACCGTGAAGTTTTTTGAACATTGCATCAAAATCACCGAAGAAGAACCCTTTTTGATGTGGGTTTTCGCCATATCTCAAAGTCATTCCATTGGCAATGCTTTCTTTGTAGTAAGTTTCATCTGTATTAAAGTAGTTGAAAATTGCCGAATCGTAGTGAGACGAAATATGAAATGCTTGAGTAGCATATAATTTCCTATTTTCGATTGTTGTTTCTCCATTTCCTTTATTAAGAAGATCTAGGAATCCAGCATATTGCGAAACTGAGGATACAATTATTGTGTCTTTAAAGTTTTTGGCCGCTGCACGAATTAGAGAAATTCCACCAATATCAATTTTTTCGATAATATCACTTTCGTTAGCTCCCGAAGCAACAGTATCTTCAAAAGGATATAGATCTACAATTACCAAATCAATTTGAGGAATATCAAATTCCTGCATTTGCTGTACATCACTTTCATTATCTTGACGGTTCAAAATTCCACCAAAAATCTTTGGGTGCAAAGTTTTTACACGACCTCCTAATATAGAAGGGTAGGAAGTGACATCTTCAACTGCAACAACTGGAATGCCAAGGTTTTTAATAAAATCTTCAGTACCACCTGTTGAGTAGAATATCACATTTTGTTCGTGTAATTTTTTTACAATTGGCTCTAATCCTTCTTTTGAGAATACCGAAATTAAAGCTGTTTTGATTGATTTTGTAGTTGTCATTTCTGAAAATTGTGTTTGTAGCTGCAAAAGTAGTTTTTTTGTGCATAATGCCAATTTCTTTTCACCACTTTATAAATTATTTACGAGTAACTTTTATTAGGTTTTTCGTAATTAAATCTTGAATTTTACCTTATATAGTATTACATATGATAATTTACCTCCGTCTAGTTGGCGAAAGTTTCAATTTTGCACTTAATGCTTTGCGTAATAACAAACTGCGAACGCTACTTTCACTGCTGGGAGTCACCATCGGAATCTTTTCGATTATTGCAGTTTTGGCTGCGGTAGATTCTTTGGATAAGAAAGTTAAAGGCAGTTTGAGCAATCTCGATAAAAACACTATTTACTACACTAATGTTTCTTTTGGTCCTACTGAGATACCTCGTTGGAAATCGGAGCAATTTCCAGATGTGACCTATGAAGAATACCAGTTTCTAAAAAAATCTCTCGGCAATGCTGATAATGTTGCTTTTAAATTCTTTACTCAAAAAGAAAATATAAAGTACGAAACCGAAACCGTCAATCAAGTTACCGCGGTGCCTGTAACTTATGAATTTCTTGATGTTCAGTTATTAGAATTTGAAGAAGGACGATTTTTCAATGAATCAGAATCAAATTCGGGTTCACAGGTTGTAGTGCTTGGGTACGAAATTGCGCAAAGCCTTTTCAAATCTGCCGAACCACTAGGCAAAACTGTCCGGATGTATGGACAGCGATTTACCGTGATTGGTGTGGTCAAAAAGCAAGGAATGGGAATGTTTGGAGAAGATAACGACTCTTCGGCATTTTTTCCTGCCAATTTTATCAGAAGAATGTACGGCGATAAAAGCGATTTTATGTTGCCAGTAATCATTATAAAACCAGAAAAAGGAGCAGATATTCCAGCGCTTAAAGCAGAATTGACTCAAAAGATTCGAGCTGATAGAGGATTAAAAGCAGGAGAGATGGATAACTTTTTTGTTAATGTTCTTTCGGGCCTTACCGATCTTATTGATAATATTGTCGGACAGATGAATGTTGTCGGTTGGATAATAAGTGGATTTTCGCTGCTTGTCGGAGGTTTTGGAATTGCAAATATTATGTTTGTTTCCGTAAAAGAGCGTACAAGTTTAATCGGAATTCAGAAAGCCTTAGGTGCAAAAAATAACTTTATATTATACCAATTTTTATTTGAAGCTGTGATCTTATCGCTTTTCGGTGGTATGATTGGTTTGCTTCTAGTTTGGCTCATCGCCATAATCTTGACAAATGCCCTAGATTTTGAATTTGTTTTAAGTTTTTCAAATATACTTTTAGGTACTTCTCTCGCTGCCGGGATTGGATTGATATCGGGAATTTTGCCTGCTATCGCTGCATCGAAATTGGATCCTGTGGAAGCGATAAGGACTGGGATGTGATCCTCACCCCAACCCCCTCCAAAGGAGAGGGAGGTTTGACGTGACCTGAAAAGTGGTGATTTGTTCTTCTTAAAAAAACCACGTACGAGCGTCATTGCGAGGAACGAAGCAATCGCATCTGTTGCTCAATCTTTATCTTTAATGGTCTAATGTAGAACATAATTTCCAAATAAAATTGTGTAGGAAAAAAGCGTAAATCAGTGTTATGTGATTTGCTTCGCCAGTTCGCAAAAGCTAGGGTCTCCTTCGTCGAAATGACAAGTTGCATGTTAGGTATAAGATCAGTTGCAGACATTTAACAGAATTGCTGTATTTGGAGTAGAATCGTAGTTGCAGCTCAATCTTATTTCTTTCAAGACGAAGGTTTTTAATTCCACAAAATGGTTTTTTCAAAGTCAGTGTTCATTTTTTTTTGCAAATTGCACTCATAAATCCTCCCCGCAAACTTGTCATCCTGACGAAGGAAGGATCGCATCTGTGACTCAACCATAATTCTTTATTGATTATTTTTCATGCTAATACCCAACACAATTAGAATAAAATTTTGGCTTTCGCCGAATATATACAGGTCGCTCAAAAAGTAGACGACGCAAGGTTTGGATTTTTGTCTTCGATTGAAGCAGTGCGGAAAACTTAGAGTGGATAAGTTCAAACTTATTTTCTATTTTTTGCAACCATTATGATAAGTTGCAAGAAGGTTTACAAGAACTTACCAACTTTGTTTCTGAGCAATAACAAATAATGTTTCGTCCGAAAAATTATCCACAATCTGAACTATGTTTCTCTTGCATTTTCGTCTTAACGATTAAAACAACTTATTATTAAAATCACTTTTAATATTCTATTTTCAGAAGTATTATTTCTTAAATCTATATTTGATTTATAGTCGACATTGAGAATAATAGTATCTACAAAGTGTAGATAAATTTCAATTCATTTTTCCGTCATATTAATTTTTCAACATTACTGATTTCAGTAGAAATTCAGTTTTTAAATTCTGATTATAATACGTTTTTCTACGATTTTTCTACGATTTTTCAGAAGCTATTTGCTAACGTTCTCGCGCCTCGCGCAGTTTGCGACTTACGAAGACGAGTATTTTCGGCTCAACGAAAATACGATAAAAAACGGTAATTCCACTAAATTCGCAAATTGCGCGAGACGTGTGTTAGCAAACGTTTTTATTCAACGTTTATTGGAATGTCAACATAAATCAATCTTGAGGCTGAAGAATCTTTCACTGTATAATATTCTTTAATGAAACCTCTCAAATTTTTTTTCCCTTTCTTATTGAATATAATTTCCAGCGGAATGGTATTATTTACACCATAAGCTGTATCTAATTTGGTTTGTTCTAAATTGCAGAAGTTTTTGTCAACGTCAGTACCGATGCAGAAAATTAAATCTGGGTTTGCGGCTATTATAGGGTTATAATATATCGTGAGTTTTAGAAGTTTATTTTGTTTTACATGCTTCGGAATTTTGACGCTATAATAATTACCGAATTCTTTTATAGTGTCTTTTCCATTTTCAAAATACCAACCTTGGTTTGTATACTGCTTTCCGCAAACGTTTACGTATTCAACCACTTTATCTAAGTTTCCATTCTTTTTAAAGTATTTCCACTTCCCGAGTTTCATTTCTTTATAGAATATGCCTTCAGATTCCAACGTGTTTTTTAGGTAATTTTTATAAAGTAAAGAATCCTTTTTTAAAGGGAATTGTACTTGATTTATTGTATTGTCTGAGTTATATAATATTATTGAATCAATTAATATTCCGTCTTTGAAATGTTTGACAATTTTCAGATTTCCGTTTTCATAAAACTCTTTGTAAATTTCATCAAACTTCTTTTTATCATTCAAACTGTATTCTTTTGTCAATCTATGTTTGTTGTCATATTCTTTGATTTCATTCTTGCAAGAAGTGAATAGAAAAAGTGATGTGAATAGTATTGCAAGATATCTCATATGACGATGGTTTTAAAATGTTTGCTAAC
>JBBSQV010000175.1:0-4974 GCA_038243675.1 Flavobacteriales bacterium | reverse complement strand
CCTCGTAAAACTAACTATAAAAGGAATTTCTTACAGTCAAACGCAAAATGGTGCCTACGCTTTAATTTTGAATGAAGCTGATGGAGACCGCAAATTACCTATTGTGATAGGTGCATTTGAGGCGCAGTCAATTGCAATTGCCCTTGAAAAGGAAATCAAACCTCCACGCCCACTTACTCACGATCTGTTTAAAAATTTTGCTGACCGATTTGATATCGTTGTCAAACAAGTTATCATTCACAAACTTGTAGACGGCGTTTTTTATTCAAGTATAATCTGCGAACGCGATAAAATAGAAGAAATTATTGATGCACGTACTTCAGATGCTATTGCCCTTGCTTTACGTTTTCACGCTCCTATCTTTACTTACAAAAACATTCTGGACAAAGCCGGAATTTATTTGAAAGGGAATAAAGAAAGCGATGATGACACTCAAGAAATAGACGACGTACTATCCAATCCTGATACATTTGGACAAGAAGAAACAAATGAGTCAAAAGGTGCTTATGTGAAATTCAGTTTATCAGAACTTAATGATTTACTCAACGCTGCTGTAGAAGAGGAAAATTACGAAAAAGCGGCCAAAGTACGAGACGAAATCTCAAAAAGAGAATAGTCAAAAACAATAATAAATTATAATATCTCTCAGCTATTATGAAGCAATATCTTGATTTAGTACAACACGTTATGGATCACGGCGTTCAAAAAGGCGATCGCACGGGAACAGGAACGAAAAGTGTTTTTGGCTATCAAATGCGTTTCGACCTTCGTGACGGTTTCCCGATGGTTACAACGAAGAAACTGCATTTGAAATCTATCGTTCACGAACTTTTATGGTTCTTGAAAGGTGATACTAATACAGCATATCTTAAAGAAAATGGTGTAAAAATTTGGGATGAATGGGCTGATGAAGATGGAAACCTTGGACCTATTTACGGACATCAATGGCGTAATTGGAATAGCGAAGAAATCGATCAAATAAAAGAAGTAATCGAAACTTTGAAAACCAATCCCAATAGCAGGAGAATGCTCATTTCTGCTTGGAATCCTTCGGTTTTGCCAGATACTTCCAAATCATTTTCGGAAAATGTAGCAAACGGAAAAGTAGCTCTGCCTCCTTGCCACGCATTTTTCCAATTTTATGTTGCCGACGGAAAATTGTCCTGTCAGTTGTACCAACGAAGTGCAGATATATTCTTGGGAGTTCCTTTTAATATTGCTTCTTATGCTTTACTCACAATGATGATTGCGCAAGTATGCAATCTAAAAGTTGGTGATTTTATTCACACATTTGGAGACGCTCATATTTACGATAATCACATCGAGCAATTGCAATTACAACTTTCGAGAGATCAGCGACCATTGCCAAAAATGCAATTGAATCCGGAAATCAAAGATATTTTGGACTTTACAGGAAATGATTTCACGCTGTTAAATTACGATCCACATCCTAGTATTAAGGGAGCTGTAGCAATTTAACAAGTTAGTTAAAACCAATAACTATCCACAACTGCATATCAAGCAGCAATTTGAATAAATTAAAACAGAACTATTATGATAATTCTAGTTGCAGCTGCATCCGAAAATAATGTATTAGGCAATGACAATGCGCTTCCTTGGCGATTGCCTTTGGATTTTAAACATTTTAAAGACATTACTTTTGGACACCACATAATTATGGGTCGCAAAACTTTTGAAAGTCTGCCAACACAACTTACCAATCGTACTCACATTGTGATTACTAGACAAATGGACTACAATTGTGAAGGTTGCATTCTTGTTCACGACTTAAAAACGGCAATTAATAAAGTGCCATTAGGTGAGGATGCGTACGTTGTAGGTGGCGGAGATATATTTGATATGGCAATAAATATTGCTGACAAAATAGAACTTACAAGAGTACATACAACAATTGAAGGAGATGCTTTTTTTCCAGAAATCGATGTAGAGAATTGGAATCTGATTTGGGAAGAACGACACGAAAAAGATGAAAAGCATAATTTTGCTTTTACATTTCAAACCTTTGTTAGGAAATAATTAAAAATGCACTTTATAAAGTTCGCATACTTTATATTTACAGAAATATACAACGATGTCTGAAAAAGTTACTCCCTATAAAGATTCAAAACTTGGCAAAAAAAAGCAAGTTGAACAGATGTTTGACAATATCTCTGGAAATTATGACGACCTTAATCGTGTGATTTCGTTTGGAATCGATCAGAAGTGGCGTAACAAAGTGGTAAACTTAGTAAGTGCGACAAACCCAAAAAACGTTCTTGATATCGCTACTGGGACTGGAGATCTTGCGATTATGCTTTCTAAAACTCATGCAGAAAAAATTGTAGGAATCGATATTTCGGCAGGAATGCTTGACATCGGAAAAAAGAAAATTGCAGCCAAAAATCTTTCTCAAATTATCGAAATGCGACAGGAAGATTCAGAAGCACTGACCTTTGATGACAATTCTTTTGACGCTGTCACAGTCGCTTTCGGAATTCGGAATTTTGAAACTTTAGAAAAAGGCTTGGCCGAAATCCTGCGAGTTTTGAAACCAGGAGGAATATTTGTTATTCTAGAAACATCCGTACCAGCGAAATTCCCTTTTAGACAAGGGTATCAATTTTATTCAAAAAACATTCTCCCTCTAATTGGAAAACTATTTTCTAAAGATGATGTTGCTTATGGATATTTGTCAGAATCGGCAGCAGCTTTTCCATATGGAGAAGCTTTAAACAATATTTTATCAAAAATTGGGTTTATAGACGTACGAGCTATGCCACAAACTTTTGGAGTAGCCACTATCTATTCAGCGTCTAAAAAATAGCATGAAAAAAATATTTCTTCTAACATTCTTAGTTTTTGCATTGCAGTCGCAGGCACAATTTGGCAAAGACCCTTTGACCAACCTTGAAAATTGGGACAAACAAAGAGTTCACTGGGGTTATTTCCTAGGTTTTAACTCTTATGATTTTAAGATTGACTACAAAGATGAGGTTGAGAAAGATATCGCCGCTGAAACAAGTATAGGGTTTAATGTAGGACTCATCGGTAACTTGCGAATCAATGACTACTTTGATTTACGATTTGAACCTGGACTTTATTACGCACAGCGTGACTTGACTTTCCCAGGCTTCGAAAAAACATTTGATGCTGAGAGACCGGTAAAATCTACCTTTATTCATTTTCCACTTTTAGTGAAATATTCCGCATTGCGTACTGGAAATATTAGACCATTTTTATTGGCTGGAGTTTCGACCACACTCAATCTTTCGAGTAATTCTAATACTCAAGAAGATAACCTGGAGCAGCGCTTCCGAGTAAAACAATGGACAAATAATTACGAATTAGGTTTTGGAATTGATTTATATTTTGAATACTTCAAATTCTCACCTTCTATAAGAGGTGTGTTTGGATTGAGAGACGAATTAATCCGTGACAACGATCCAAATAGCCCGTGGACTGGAAATATTGAGTCGATGAAGACAAGAGCGATAATGGTGAATTTTACGTTTCAGTAGGAATCCTCCCCCCAGCCCCCTCCGAAGGAGGCGGAGCCTGAACGTGAAGGTTTTTAAGCGAATTAAGTTTACTAAATTTTACTCTTAAATTTTCAACCTGACTACAGAATGCAGTTGTAAGCTTATCCCGTAAGTTGAAAACTCCTGCAAATACCTCAACAATTAAAATTGAGTTTTGGCTTTCGCCGAATATATTCAGGCCGCTTAGAATTTAGATAATGTGTATTTTTGATTTTGTCTTCGGTTGAAGCATTAATCTTTGGCAATTTCTTCTAATCAAGAAAGTTCTTAGGTCGTCTTCTGGTGCTTGCCTGTGGCGAGTACCTACTTTCTATTGAGAAAACTCATCACAGCGTCTGTGACACGGGTTATTAATGAAGGACATTTGGTCAAAATGATCCGCGTCACAGACGCTTTAATTAAGGAATTTAAGTAAGTAGGTACTCGTTGTAAACGAGCACCAGATGAACCTTCTGGTGTTTGCCTGTAGCGAGTACCTACTCTTTGGCAATTTCTTCTAATCAAGAAAGTTCTTAGGTCGTCTTCTGGTGCTTGCCTGTGGCGAGTACCTACTTTTTATTGAAAACTCATCACAGCGTCTGTGACGCGGGTTATTTAAATACGAGATCTGGTCTAAGCAATCAGCGTCACAGACGCTTTTTCTAAGGAATTTATGTAAGTAGGTACTCGTTGTAAACGAGCACCAGATGAATGACCTGAATTGTCGTTGCCTTCTGGTGCTTGCCTGTTGCGAGTACCTACTTTCTATTGAAAACTCATCACAGCGTCTGTGACGCGGGTTATTTAAATACGAGATCTAGTCAAAGTAATCAGCGTCACAGACGCTTCATTTAAGAAATTTAAGTAAGTAGGTACTCGTTGTAAACGAGCACCAGATGAATGACCTGAATCGTCGTTGCCTTCTGGTGCTTGCCCGTGGCGAGTACTTACTTTTTATTGAAAACTCATCACAGCGTCTGTGACGCGGGTTATTAATGAAGGACATTTGGTCAAAGTAATCCCCGTCACAGACGCTTTAATTAAGGAATTTAAGTAAGTAGGTACTCGTTGTAAACGAGCACCAGATGAATGACCTGATTGCCTTCTGGTGCTTGCCTGTGGCGAGTACCTACTTTCTATTCAAAACTCATCACAGTGTCTGTGACGCGGATTATAGTCTACCGATCTCTATTTAACAATTATTTTGATCAAAGAACTCTTTCCTTAAAAATAATCAGATTTCTATGTTACACAATTCTGCGTGAGGGATGGTCGTGGAAATCCTTTCTTGTGGCTTTGCGGAGCAAAAGCTACATGAAAGATTGGGAACAGACAGGTACTATCTTGAAATCAAACTGTTTTTACATTTATTTTTTATAATTTTGTTTAACCAATGGAAAGCATTTCTTCCTTAATTGAGTTTTGTTTATCCGGCATAGCCTCAACTAGATTGGGG
>JBBSQV010000174.1:0-4978 GCA_038243675.1 Flavobacteriales bacterium | reverse complement strand
TAAATAGAACGAACATATTTAGATACGCAAAATACTGTGACATATTTTTGTCATCGTGCATATATCCAATTGAGTAAAGATGGATGAGTGCGCCAATTCCCGTTACAAACATCAGCCATAATAATGAAAGCTGATCTAGCAAGAATCCGAAGTCAATTGTAAACGTTGAGAAGTTAATCCATTCAAAAAACGAAACTTCAATTGCTTGCTTTGTATCCAAAACTTGCAAAAACAAGATAAGTGTTGCAACAAACGAAATCGAAACTGCAAGCGTACCTACAGCGCCCGAAATTGTTTTTCCAACTGCTTTTCCAAAGAATATGTTGAAGAGAAATCCGGCGAGTGGAGCCAGTAATAAAGTTAATAGTAAGCTTGTTTCCATCGCGCGTTATCCTTTTAAATTTTTTAATTTATCAATATCAATCGAGTGTAGATTTCGAAAGATTGATACTAATATCGCCAGTCCTACTGCTACTTCTGCTGCGGCAACGGCCATCGAGAAAAAGACAAAAATTTGTCCTTCCGCATCTTGATGATATGTTGAAAATGCTACAAAAAGCAAATTCACAGCGTTGAGCATAATTTCTATAGACATAAATACAATGATGGCATTTCGTCGGTATAGCACTCCAAACACACCAATGCAAAATAAAATCGTAGACAGATATATGTAGTTCTGAATTCCTATCGTTTGTAAAATATTTTCCATTAAACTGTAGCTTTTTCTTTTTTAGACAATAAAACTGCGCCGATCATAGACACCAAAAGTAGCACAGAAGCAAACTCAAAAGGAACCATATATTCGTTCAGCAATACTTGACCAAGTACTTTGATTGATTGAAAATCTTGTCCCGAAATATCGTATTCTGTAATTACAGGCTGTGCTTTTATAAATACTGCTAACATCACAAAACATAAAAGACAGAATGAAATAACTGCGGCAATTTTGGATAATGATGATTTGTGTGGCTCGTCGTCTTTGTTGAGATTCATAAGCATAATGGTAAATAAAAACAAAACCATTATGGCCCCCGAGTACACTATAATATGTACAACAGCTAGAAACTGCGCATTAAACATTAAGTAATGTCCCGCAATCGAAAAGAAACTAATCACCAAATATATGGCGCTGTGGATCGGATTTTTACTAATGATAGTCAGCAATGCCGTACCCAAAGTAACTGCTGATAGAATGTAAAAAATAATTAAAGTCATAACTTATGCTTTTTTCGAACTGTTAGAAATTGCTTGATCAAGTGGCATCACCAGTTTTTCCTTACCGTAAATAAATTCTTCACGGCCATATTCTGAGGGAACTAATCTCTTAGATTTTGTAAGGTAAATTGCCTCTTTTGGACAAGCCTCTTCACACAATCCACAGAAAATACAGCGTAACATATTGATTTCGTAAATCGATGCATATTTCTCCTCACGGTACAAATGCTTTTCATCTGCATTGCGTTCAGCCGCTACCATTGTGATGGCTTCTGCAGGACAAGAAAGTGCGCAAAGTCCACAAGCAGTACAGCGTTCACGACCTTCATCGTCACGCATTAGCATATGTTGACCACGCCAAACTGGGCTAAATTCTCTCGTCTCTTCTGGGTATTTTATCGTCACTTTTCTAGTAAAAAGGTGCTTCAAAGTAGTCCACAAACCCTTTAAGATCGCAACCAAATACATACGCTCCCAGAAAGTCATCTCCTTATTGGAAACCACTTTTTTACGGCCGGATAATGATATAGTTTCTATTGACATTTTATTTTTATTTTTTTTTGGAGCTATTTCCCGCTTTCCGTTCCAATCTTTTATGTTTTTTAAAAGAAAAAACATAAAAGGATTTCTCTGCAATCGGGGCTAGGGCTCTCCGTCATTTAAGATTATTCAAATAATAGAATTACAAGTCCTGTTATCATAATATTGAAGATCGCAAGCGGAATTAATATCTTCCATCCTAGATTCATCAATTGATCATATCTAAAACGTGGTATAGTCCAACGAACCCACATATAGAAGAAAATGAAAGCACAGATTTTAACAAATAAAACAAGCATTCCAATTACGTTCGCAATATTTATTCCCCAGTTTTCTACAGCCCAAGACATTCCCGGGTAATTGTATCCTCCAAAGTATAAAACCGCTAGAATCGTAGATGAGATAAACATATTTGCATATTCAGCAAAAAGATAGAATCCCATTTTCATCGACGAGTATTCAGTATGATATCCACCTACAAGTTCCGTTTCACATTCAGCAAGGTCAAAAGGAGTTCTGTTAGTTTCGGCAAAAGAACAAATTAGGAAAATCAAGAATGATAATGGTTGATAAAAAACGTTCCAATTCATTCCAGACTGTTGATACGATATTTCGCGTAAGCTTAAAGTTCCTGTCATCATTAATAAAGCGATAATCGAAAGTCCCATTGCAACTTCATAGGAAATCATTTGTGACGATGCACGAACAGCTCCCATCAGCGAAAACTTATTGTTTGAAGCCCATCCACCAATCATAATTCCGTAAACTCCTACAGACAATATTGCTATTATATATAAAAGTGCATTATCAACTTCAGCAGCTTGCAAGATAATATCACGACCAAAAAGATGCAGTCTGTCTCCCCACGGAATCACAGCACTCGTCATCAAAGCGGTGCTCATCGCAATTGCAGGACCAGCGATAAATAGAAATTTATTTGGCGTATTTGGAGAAAACTCTTCTTTGGAGAAAAGTTTTAACCCATCTGCCAATGGTTGCAAAAGTCCCCAAGCTCCCGCTCTGTTTGGACCAATTCTATCCTGTAGGAAAGCTGCAACTTTACGCTCAGCCCAGGTAGAGTACATCGACATAATCATTGTCAAGGCAAACACCGCGACGATTATGACACTCTTCTCAATTATTATTGTACTATCCATCTATTTATTTGTCTAATTCTTTACCGTGAATGGTTTCATCGTACCCAACTGCAGGCATACTAATTTTAGCACGATCAATATCGCGACCCAATAATATGTTTTTCTCAGTATTGATATTTACTGTGTCAAGTTTGGTGATATAGTTATTCTGATTTATTACAGAAAACTTCTCAAATTCACGTGGCCCTTCAATAGTCCAATCGCTCAATTCTTTATGATCAAATCTACAGCTGTTGCAAATAAAGTCGGCAACTTCGTGAAACTCATCCTTTCTACCAGTAACTCTCTGAATTTCCTCTCCAAACATCCAAACCGTAGTTTTTCCGCTACAAGTAGGACAATCTCTATGAGCATTGTAAGGTTTATTAAACCAAACTCTAGATTTAAAGCGGAACGTTTTATCAGTAAGCGCACCTACAGGACAAACGTCAATCATATTTCCAGAGAACTCATTGTCAATTGCTTTTGAGATGCAAGTCGAAATATTTGAGTGATCTCCGCGATCCATAACTCCGTGTACTCTATTGTCTGTAAGTTGGTCTGCAACCATCACACAACGATAGCACAAAATACATCTGTTCATATGAAGTTGAATTTTGTCACCAATATCTTCTGGCTCAAAAGTTCTTTTCTCTTCAATAAAACGAGATTGAGATTTTCCGTGTTTGAAACTTAAATTCTGTAGATCACATTCTCCAGCTTGATCGCAAACAGGGCAATCAAGTGGGTGGTTGATCAGTAGAAATTCGGTTACAGCTTTACGAGCGTCTGTTACTCTTTCAGAAGCTGCGCTATTCACTTCCATTCCGTCTTGACAACCTGTTACACACGAAGCCATCAATTTTGGCATTGGTCTTGGATCTGCTTCGCTACCTTTTGCAACTTCTACAAGACAACAGCGACATTTACCACCACTACCTTCCAGTTTTGTGTAATAGCACATTGCGGGAGGGACAGATTCGCCACCTATCATACGCGCAGCCTGCAGAATCGTTGTTCCTGGTTCTACTTCAATTGTTTGACCGTCAATTGTTACTTTCATAACTATATTTTTTTAAAGCTTCAAAAGTGTTTCAACTTTTTCGCAGGATAATCTGCCGAAGCTTCTTAGTATTATTTTAGATTTTGTAATCCTGTATATATTTGGCGAAAGCCTAAACCGTCTGCTTCTGTAACAAATGACGCACTTTCTCAAAAGGCTCATCTACGAAGTGCGCTCTGTTTTTAACTTTCTCTGGAAATCTCACGTGGTACTCAAATTCATCTCTAAAGTGTCTAATCGCAGCTGCTACTGGCCAAGCCGCAGCATCTCCTAGAGGACAAATTGTATTTCCTTCAATTTTACGCTGAATATCCCACAATAAATCGATGTCTTCTTCACGACCGAATCCATTCTCAATTCGGTTCAAAACTTTTTCGAGCCATCCTGTACCTTCACGGCAAGGAGAACATTGTCCACAACTTTCGTGGTGGTAGAAACGCGCAAAATTCCAAGTATTTCGTACGATACAAGCGGTGTCATTATAAACAATAAATCCACCAGATCCTAGCATAGATCCTGTTTCAAAACCACCTTCACTAAGAGATTCATAAGACATCAATCGGTCTTCACCAGCTGCTGTTTTGTAAATCAAATTGTGAGGAATAATCGGCACAGAAGATCCACCTGGAACCAAAGCTTTTAACGGTCGATCATCAATCATTCCGCCACAGTACTCGTCAGAATTCATAAATTCGTAAACGCTTACTCCTAATTCTATTTCGTAAACTCCTGGCTTTTTAATATGTCCCGAAGCTGATATTAATTTTGTTCCTGTTGAACGTCCTATACCAATTTTCGCATAATCATCACCCGAATTATTAATAATCCAAGGCACAGATGCAATAGTTTCAACGTTATTTACAACGGTTGGATTTTGCCAAAGTCCTGACACCGCTGGGAAAGGTGGCTTAATACGAGGATTTCCACGTTTGCCTTCAAGAGATTCTAGCAAAGCTGTTTCTTCTCCACAAATATAAGCTCCTGCACCAATATGTACATAAACTTCAAGATCGTAACCACTTCC
>JBBSQV010000173.1:0-5000 GCA_038243675.1 Flavobacteriales bacterium | reverse complement strand
TTCCAAATTTGTCTTCCAAGTGCGATTTTGACAAAAGGTTGAAATAATAAAGCAAGTATTATATACACAATCATCTCCGTCTGTTTATTATTCTGATTTGCCATATACGCCAAAACTGCAAAGCCAACAAAAGCTGCGAATCGTATAAATTGATAAAATCCATAAGGCATCTTCAACAAGCAGAGAAAAAATAGAATTGCGAGGATTATTTTGATGAGTTTGTCCATAGAATCTTTCTAATTTTTGCTGCGTAATTCAAATTCTACTTTTTTGTGTCAATAAATTCATAATCCGTTTTTTCCATATCAATACTTATCTTTACCGATTTGAATTTTACTTGCTTGTCGTTCAAAATTTTATAGGTGTAAATATCCGTCATTTGCGTATTATTGTGATATTCATAAAACTTACCATCTTCAATCCACCAAGTTCCTTCCTCAATAAAGCCGCTTTTTTCGCCATCTTCAATATAGGTAAAATTTAATTCAAAAGTCCCGTCAGCATCTCTTGTCATTGTCCAATATCTTGTTGTTCCCTGCGATTGATGATCTTTTTCGGAACCTGTCCAAACACCAACAAGCTGATTGTCGATTTTTTTGCCATTGCTGATGGTAGTCAACTGACTTCCGCAGGCAGTAAATAAAATAGAAAGAATAAGCGCGCTAAAAATTGTTTTGATAGACATAAATATATTTTTGTGTGAATATCAATATTACAAAATTATTATTAACATTTTGATTTTTTTTGGGCGCGACCCTTTGGGTCAGACTTTTCACTCCCAATCTTTTTGTTCAGAAAAAGACCAAAAAGTATTTGCTTCGCCCATTCGCTTCACTCGGGTCCGCTTCAAATGAAATTCATCGAATACCTATGAAGATAAAAACCAATGAGATAATCCTTCTCGCGGACTCCGTAAAATTAGATATTATGTTTTCATATTGACTTCACTTACAGTTCAAACAACTTTTGTTGAATGATTTTCGTATTGTTTTCGAAATTCCTTGACATCTGGAAGTGATAGTACGACTGTTCCGATAATCAAGAAGAATAGACATCTCTTAATAATTTTCGAAAAGTATTCTGATTTGCTTTTCGAATTTTTGAATACAGAAATTACTAGCACAATTGATACTGCAATCATTCCGAGAATCAAATTAAATTCAGGATTTGGCCAAGAAAGGAATTTAAAATACACACCCAGAAGCAAAAGTGATATCGCCCAACCTGCCGCAATTCCGCCAAGCAGTCGCTTTCTAGTTGTTTGCTTATAATTCTTCGCCCAAAAGATTTTTCGCAATCTAATTTCGTTAAATAGCGCAAATGCAAAATAGAAATAGATTGCGAGCAGACTTGCAAGCGATGCCATTGCCACAAATGCCATTCCTGGAATTGCAAAGAGATAAAGAAAAGTAGCAACTACGCCGATGATACCAAAAATGATTTCTTCTTTTTTCATTTTACTATAATTTCTATAAAAGGTACTAACTTTTTCAAAGAAAACAATTTACGTATAGGTGTTTTCTATTCGAAAAATTATTATCGATTTGTGCGTCATATGGATTTTACTATGGAAGTGAAAGATGTATTAAGGAACATTTTCAATAAATGACTGATTATCTTGTTTAAAGTAAATCTCGCGAGGGATGGGAATGGCCCGAAAAAACGGGCGAGACACATCATTTTGCTTACCTTAATGTTATACTTTAGCAGTAGTCCCGAAAGCAAAAGATAGAGAGTACAGCCCGGCCCAAAGGGACGCGCCCAAAAGAAAATTAACCTATATTTCAATTTTGCAATATTTTTATTTTATTCATCAGAAAATTTAGCTCCAAATTTATTGGCGATAATACTAATAATAAATATTTGAAAACCGTGGAAGAGCATTAAAGGGAGTAGAATAATTCCCATTGTCGCGGCATTCTGGAATAAAATTTTAGAGAATATGGTGCCGTGAATTAATGACTTTTTGGTACCGCAAAACTGTGCTGTAATTCTATCTTGCAGATTAAATCCAAGTTTTTTACTTAGTAATCCAGTAATGAAATACATCACATAAAATAGAATTACGACGCAAATTACCATTACAATTAGGTTTGATGGCTTTAATGAAGCAAAGATATTTTCGTCAAAGGATGTAGCAAAACTTTTATAAATGATTAATAAAATTACTGATTTGTCAAAGGTTGTCAGATACGTTTTATATTTAGTGGCTAATTTTCCTAAATAGCGGTGCAGTAAAAGGCCGAGGATAACGGGTAGTAAGACTTCGGTAATTAATTTAATGTAGATCGCTCCTAATTCAAAATTAGTATTTGCGTTGTTTAAGAAAAATTCCATCCATAAGGGTGTAACAATTATTCCGATTATTCCCGAAATACTAGCGTTGAAAATCGCTGCTGGTATATTTCCTTTAGCGATTGAGACCATTACAACTGAAGAAGAAACGGTAGAGGGGAGGGCAGCTAAAAAGAAAAAGGCTAACCATAAATTTTTATTTTGTTCTGAGTCGACAATTGGATAGAAGAGAAGAACAATTAGCGGGAAAATTATAAACGTTGATGCTTGTACTAAAATGTGCAATCTCCAGTTTTTTAAGCCACTTTTAATTTTTTCGGGACTAAGCTTGAGACCATAAAAAAAGAATATTAGTGAGATTCCAATACTTGCAATTAGATCCAAATCTAGTATGCTAGAGTGGCTTCCGAATTGTGGAAATAGATAAGCGAGGAGTACCGTTGTAATTATGGCAAGAATAAAAGTGTCAATTTTAAACTTCATTATTTTTAATTTTAGTTCTGAATTATCGTTTTGGCAAATTTAAACAAGTTAATATGATATAGTGGACTATCATTTCAGTTTTGAACATTTCAATTTTTGATTGTGGTATGATCGAAACGCTCAATGCAGCATCGACGACCTAATTTGAAAGACTGTTTTTAGCAACTTAAAATTTCTCGCTAACGCAGGCTTCGTGCTCTTTCCAGTGTCTTCGTAAAGCTGATACTCAAATAATAATAATAATAATATCTTGTAAGAAAAAATAAGTCAGCTTGCCTTATTTCAACCGCGCGAGGGATGGAAACGGCATCCTTTTGCTTACATTAATACTTCTAGTTTAGCAGAAGACCTGAAAGCAAAAGATACAGTGCACAGCCCGGCCCAGAGGGACGCGCCCAAAAAAAAAACTCACTTCAATAATGAAAAGTAGAAGTGCTTTAAAAGCAAAAAACCCAACAATCATTAGACTGTTGAGTTTTTGAAGTGGGGAGAGCAGGATTCGAACCTGCGAAGTTTACACAGCAGATTTACAGTCTGCCCTCGTTGGCCGCTTGAGTATCTCCCCGGATAACTCCCGCTATAATAGCGTCGGCAAGCGGTTGCAAATATAGAAACGTTTTTTGATTAACAGCGCAAAAAAAGCAGGAAGTTTTGACATTTTTTCTAGTAGGCTGAGAATGAAATAAATAAAAAAATCCCCATAGAGGGTATTTTAACTATTTGCTGTTGTGAGACTATTTAGAGCTTAACATTGTTGCAATTCTAGCTCTTAATTCAGCTCCATGAAGATCCTTTGCCACCACAATTCCGTTCTCGTCTAGTACAAACATATTCGGAATTGACTTAACATTGTAAGTTGCCGCGATTGGATCGTCCCAAAACTTTAGATTTGAAATCTGTGTCCAAGGAAGACCGTCAGCTGCAATTCCTTCTTTCCATTTGTCTGCAGATTTATCTAGAGATACACCTATTATATTTAGACCTTGATCGTGAAATTCTTTGTAAAGCGCCACTAGACCTGGATTTGCCTGACGACACGGACCACACCAAGATGCCCAAAAATCGATAATCGTTACTTTACCCAAAGACTCTTTTAGCGATACCATTTTTCCTTCTGGATTAGGCGCTGAAAAATCTGGTGCTGGCGAACCCACCGCTACTCCCGTAGCAGTTGTCATAGCAGTTGCTATCTTTTTACCTTTCGTGCTATTTTTCAAACTTGAATCTAAAGCATCGTAAAGTGATTTTGTTTTAGCTGCATCCGCTGCAGGATTTACCATCATGCTCTCGATAAGAAGTAAAGAAACATATGATTTTGGATGTCCTTCTACATATTTAAGAGTCGTTTGCTCCATTTCTGACTGGATTTTTCCATAACCAGATCGTAGCTCTTCGATTGCTGCAGTGTCTTTGTTTTGCTGAGCCATCATCATTCTTTCACCATTTACGGTTTCGAATTCTTTAAGCTTTTTCTGAATTTTCATTCCTTCAGCATTGTACTCAGTAAGCTGCTCATTGTTGTAAGTTCCTGTTATTTTGTTTAGGAACATACTATCTTTATTGATTTCGATATTGATTTTTCCATTCTCAAGAATAACAAATGACCTTGCTTGAGAACCTTCTAATACCAAAGCGTAAATTGCTGGTTCGGCAATCTTACCTTCAAATTTAAATTTTCCATTCTCAATTATAGCAGTATCAATAGCGACTGCTTCTGCGTCGTCTTGTTTTTCTAAGATAATTTTACCATCCTGCATTCCCTTCACAGTTCCTGTTAAAGAATAGGAATCTTTGCTGTTGCAAGCAAAGAAAAGTGTTGAAACAGAAAGTAATAAAAAAATTTTTTTCATGTTATGAGTTGTGTTTGATTTTGGGTGCAAAGCTACCATATTTTATAAATTCAGCAGAACTTAGCATACATATTTATAGAAAGTTTAGGGTTTTTCTAAGTAAAATATCCGTTATTTTACTAATAGTAAGAACGGTTGTCAAATTTATTGAGATTTATAGTATTATAATATTTTATATACTTTCGATGTTGATGGTAAGTATAATTTACCTCCTGTCGTATCAGTACAAAGGCTTCAGGCTAAACAGTTTAACAATTACCGATATTCCGTAAATCTTGTATTTATTTTTTAAAGGAATAGTTCCTTAACAAAAATTACAATTGACATAATCATTACAAAATATCCGAAACCTTTTTTCAATTGCTTCTCGTT
>JBBSQV010000172.1:0-5024 GCA_038243675.1 Flavobacteriales bacterium | reverse complement strand
TCTTGTTACAGCTGTATAAAGCCATCTGATATAATCTCTTGTAATTCCATCAGGCAAATAAGGCTGTTCTATAAAAACTGTATTCCATTGTCCACCTTGAGATTTATGACAGGTTATGGCGTAAGAAAACTTCACTTGAAGCGCATTAAAAAATGGATTTTCTTTTACCTTTTGGAACTTTTTATACTTCGTAGTTTCATTTTCATAGTCCAACATTACTTCTTGATAGAGTTTATTTGACTGCTCATAAGTTAGTGAAGGCGATTCGCTTGTGAGAGTATCAAGTAATAAAATTGTCTCTAACGGAATCTGATTTGGATAATCGACCATTCGAATTTTGACTTTTGCGAATTTGAAACCGTATAATTCTTGAATCGAAAACAATTCGAGAATTTCGATAATATCGCCATTGGCTACAAATCCTGCTTCGTCGGTTTCTTTCAACCAAAAATAATTATTCTTGACAACCATCAAAAAATCCCCAGTAGAAAGTTCACTTTCTTTTCCAAGAATTCTAGTTCGGATTTGTTCATTGTATTGATTGGCACGTTTATTTGAGCGAACAATAAAAGCGGTGTCTTCGATACTGTAATTGCTGTAAGCGGAATTGATAGCATCTTCGATATCATATCCATCCTGTAGTCTGATGATGTCTTTAAACTTTTTTACGTAGAATTGAAAATCTGGAATAAAATCTGATTTCAATAAATCTCGAAGCTCGGTCGCATTAAATAAAATTCCCGAATCTTCTTCTTGTCGCATTACTTCGTCGAGCTCTATTGTAAAAACCTCTTTATTATAATGAATTGAAAGCGTATCAGTATTTAGAGCAGGACTGATATCCATATTTATCGGCGGCAACTGTGCGGTATCTCCTAATAAAAGGAGACTGCAATTTTTACCATTGTAGATATAGCTAATCAAATCGTCAAGAAGTGAAGCGCTATCCATTTTGTTATCAGTAGACATATCCGAAATCATCGAAGCTTCGTCGACAATAAAAATAGTGTTAGTGTGTTTATTGATTTGCTTGGTAAAATTCACTCCTCCACCTTGCCCTTTTTTGGGAAAGTAGATTTTCTTGTGAATCGTAGAAGCTGGTTTTTCTGAATAATTTGCGATCACTTTTGCCGCTCGTCCAGTAGGTGCTAGAAGAACATACTTTTTATTTACTTCCAATAAACTGTTTACAATCGTCGCAATCACCGAAGTTTTTCCAGTTCCCGCGTACCCTTTCAGGACAAAAATAATGTCATCAGATTTATCGGTTAGGAAAACAGAAGCCATCTTGAAAAAAAGGTCTTGTTTTTCTGTTGGTGCAAATGGAAAATTTCTAGAAAGTTGGGCGTAAAAAGCTGCGGAGTTCATCATTATAAATACTAAAATCAACTGTAAAGATAGCTTGGAAATGGGAGAAATTCTATTTGTAAAATTGGTTTTAAAATTTCTACTCTTCAGTATTTAGATGGCAAACCCGCTAAGCACTATGCAAAAATTATTGTAAGTTTGCTCACATCAATTTTTATCAATGTCTGGAACTTTAAATACTTTGACTATAAATTCGAAAAGGCTGGTTTTGCAAGTTTCTTTAAAGGGATTTTCATACTGTTGCTTTGATAAATTGACAGATGAAGTGTTGTTTTTAAAGGAAGTATCTTTTGAAGCCGCATCGAGGACTTTCCGTACAGAAGATTTTTATTGGAAAGCTTTTGTCGAAGACATTCAGCTTAGTAAAGCCTACGAAGACGTTTTAGTTATTCACGATAATAATTTAAACACTTTTGTGCCTACTGCCCTATTTGATCCCGAAATTGCTGGATCGTACCTTCAATATAATACTAAAGTTTTCTCGAGTGACCTTATTGATTTTGATTCGATTGATAAAGCTGAAATTACAAATGTGTATATTCCGTATGTGAATATTAATAATTTCCTTTTGGATCATTTTGAAAGTTTCTTTTATAAAAATAGCAATACCGTTATAGTCGAAAATTTATTGAAATTATCAGATACGGCTGGACAAACAGAAGTTTTTGCACATATTGGTTCAGAGAGTTTTGAACTGATTATTTGTCGAGATCAAAAGTTGCTGCTTGCGAATTCTTACGATTATAAAACCAAAGAGGATTTTTGTTATTATTTACTATTTTGTTTAGAGCAGCTTTCGCTAAATCCAGAAGTCGTGAATTTACACTTTCTCGGTTCGATAGACGAAGAAGATCCCATTTTTAAAATCGCATACACCTACGTTCGCAATGTTGGCTTACTAGATTTGCCAAATCGTATGACCAAACAACAATACTCTACAGCAGAGAATTTGAAACACTTTATTCTATTTAACTCGTGAGAATTATTTCTGGAAAATACAAAGGGAGACGCATTACTGCTCCCAAAAACCTACCTGTTCGCCCAACAACCGATATGAGTAAGGAAGCACTATTTAATGTCCTAAACAACCACTACGAATTTGAAGATTTAAAAGTTCTTGATCTTTTTGCTGGGACAGGAAATATCAGTTATGAATTCGCATCTCGTGGAGTCAAAAATATTACTTGTGTTGATGGCGATATGGGTTGTGTGAAGTTTATCAAAGAAACTTCCAAACAATATGACTTTGCAATTGCCGCGGTAAAGAGTGACGTTATTAAATATCTGGAGCGCAATACAAATGTATACTCTCTAATTTTTGCTGATCCACCTTATGGATTTGAGCAAAAAACATTTGAAGAGATTGTGAATTTAGTATTTGAGAAAAATAGCCTTTCGGCAGAAGGAATGCTGGTCATTGAGCATTCTAAATTTACAAAGCTTGAGCATTTACCTCACTTTTCTTTTATGAAAAGTTACGGAGGGTCAATATTCACTTTTTTTAATTTTGAGGAAGAAATTGAAGAAAGTGAAGAGAATAATTAAAAAAATTCTAAATAATCGAAAAAAAAACTTTGAATTAAGAAGCTTAGAAAGATTTAAGAGGGCAATTGTCTAATATTTGTAAATAGGAGATTTTACTTTGTGATGATCAAGTATAGATTTCTTGGCCTTTCCCATTAATAACGAATGTTGATTGTCAAATATTAATAATCAGACGGAAACAAAATTACCTCGTCATTCACATTAAATAACTACAAAGAGAATAAAATGAAAAAGACAGTATTAATTATTCTTATTGTATTAATTTCTCTTTTCGTAGTTGACAGGTTATTTTTTATTAAGCATAGGCTTCTAGGAGTTTGGGAATACGAAAGCGGTAGTTATTTTGGAGATCCTGTTGTTTACAATCAAGACTTTATTTTAAATAAAAGTAAAATAAAATTTGTACGTACTAAATCTGAAGACAATCCTGTTTTAGAAAAAGATGTTTACTTGATAGGATGTTATTTTAATATGCTGCTTATGTATGATAATGATTTAAATAAGACAGCTTTTTATATTAAATTTTGATATTTGCTTTTGAAATTAATGATTTATTGCTACTAATTATAATACCGCGTCACTATCGGTGTAATCTTCACATTATCAAAAAATTTTAAGTAACGTTAACTGCTAAATAAAATATTTTTTCAAGGTATTCTAGTTGCGTAAATAATTTTAAAGAAGTAAGTTTCTCGAAATGGCTTTTTATGTTTTGTGAAACTAGAATAATTAAATACCTTTATGAGAAACTGTAGTTTGAAAGTTTTAATTAGAAAAATAAATTAATTACTATGAAAAATGTTATTAGTATAGATAGTAAAAAACTAGCATTAATCGAGTGGATTTCTAAAATTAACGATTTTGCAGTTATTGAAAAATTAGTAGAATTAAAGGAAAAAGAAATTGATTCAGATAACTTTTTAATTTCAAAGAATGAACAAAACTCTATAGATTTAGGTATTGAGGATGCCAATAATGGAAAACTTAAAGCGCATTCAGAAGCAAAAAAGATTTATGAAAAGTGGTTATAAAATACTTTGGTCTGATTCTGCTTTAGCTGAGTTAAAAAGGATAATTTTTTATCTAGAAGAAAATTGGAGAGAAAAGGAAATATCTAAATTCTCTAGAGAGCTTGAAAACGCTATCAAATTAATGACTGACAGCCCAACTTTTTTTCAAATTGCTATATCTCATCAAAACCTCAGACGTGCAGTAATCGGAAAACATAACACTCTATACTATAGAATTAACGGAGATTCGATTGAAATTATATCACTTTTTTCGCATCGGCAAAATCCAGAAAACTTAAATAAATCTTTTTAAATTGAGTCTTCCAATAGCTTTTAAAATAATTTTACGGTAAAGAATACTTTTAAAAAATTAATAATGCAATAAAAGCCATTTTTCTCGAAATGGCTTTTTGT
Organism: Flavobacteriales bacterium; assembly: GCA_038243675.1. GTDB lineage: Bacteria > Bacteroidota > Bacteroidia > Flavobacteriales > Flavobacteriaceae > Flavobacterium. The sequence continues at coordinate 687 of JBBSQV010000172.1, read as the reverse complement.
CTTTTGTGGAATAACTTCTGTCGTGGAATGTTTCTATTTAAGTTTCTTAAACTCAAACGGGATCTTCATATCGCCACCTTCGATTTCGGCTTTTAGTAAATCACCATCTGTTTTATATCGAATGATTTTCGGAAATTCATTTTCTTGATTTTCGGAGGTGAAACTATCTTTTGAAATGGAAGTTAATTTAAAAACAGTTTGCTGTATTTCTCCTTTGGCAGTAACGGCAAAATTCCAGTTATCATTAGTTGTTATAAGTATTATGTCTTCTTGCCAAATTGTATCTTGGTCTTTGATTGTAAATCCGCTTCCCTGATATTTATTTGAACTTATTTTTTTCCAATTTTCGAAAGTGTTTCTATCGGGTTTTTCGTTTGTGCGAATCCAACTTCCTATTAACCAATCGAAATTTTGTTCACCTGTTTCACGATTCTTTTCTGCTTTTGGAATACAGGAACAGAAAGCGAATAGTAGCAGAATCATAAATTTTTTCATAGCTGTCGATTGTATTGTTTAATTAAAAATAATTTATTAATCGAAGACGTCTTTTGCGTGAAGGATTGCAGCGGCATCCCCCGATTTTTTATCGGGGATACAGCGGAAAGCCTGACCCGCAGGGACACGCCCAAATTAAAAAAACAACAATCTTACTTATTTATCTTTTCTAGAACTTTGATGTAATTTGGT
>JBBSQV010000171.1:0-5053 GCA_038243675.1 Flavobacteriales bacterium | reverse complement strand
GGAGTTGTAATTGTTGGAGGAACAATCTTCTCTTTGATATTGACATTGTTTGTCATTCCATCAATTTACTTGATGTGGTCTAGAGAAAGAAAACACAGACCAGAATTTGACAATATTGAAGAATATGAAAAATAATATAATGAGAATTAATACCACCTTATACATACTTGCTCTCATCTTTTCTGTTCAGAATTTTACATTCGCTCAAGAAGTATTAGATAATGAAGAAGTACTAACAATTGAAGAAGCTGTCGAAATTGCACTTAAAAATAATTACGATATTTCCATTGCTTCAAATGAGTTGAAAATAGACCAAGAAAACGCAACTATTGGAAACGCTGGTTTCTTGCCTCGATTAGATGCAACTGCTGCGAATAATTACAATATTCAAAATATAAATCAAACACGTACAGATGGGGCTGTTTTTAAGGAGGACAATGCTAGAAGCAATAATCTTCAATATGGTGTAAATCTTGGGTGGACAATTTTTGATGGTCTAAATATGTTTGCGCAATACGAACAATTGAAAGCTGTAGAAACTTTAGGCGAAAGCCAGTTAAAACTGACCATTCTAAATAGAGTTACAGATGTGATGACACTTTATATGGATATGGTGCAGGAGCAACAACAACTGAAAGCCGTTGACAGTCTAATTGTTATTTCGCAGCAGCGACTTACTACTGCAAAAAATAGATTTACAATTGGAAAAGTCGCTAAACTCGAGGTTTTAAATGCTGAGGTAGATCTTAATACAGATATTGTAACGCAGCTGAGACAGCTTGAATCTTACAAAAATACTCGGGCTCGACTTAACGAATTGCTTGCGAGAGAAATTTCTATAAAGTTTATAGTAACTGATGAAGTTGAGGTTGACAAAAATTTAGAACTGCTTCCTCTAATAGATTTAGCTTCCCAACAAAATCCTGAAATTCTGACTCAAGTTATTTCGAAAAGAATTGCAGAGCTGGAATTAAAAAAAGTGAAAGGAAATTATTTTCCTATCATAGCTGTAAATACAGGATACAATTTTGCCGATTCTGAATCCAGCCTAGGGTTTACATCTGCGTCTTCTACCAGAGGATTGAATTACGGCTTTACTGCTTCTCTTAATCTATTTGATGGTTTTGCACAAAAAAGAAAGCGTCAGGTAGCCAAATTGCAAATTGACAATGCACAGATCAATATCGACAAGCAACGTCAAAACATCGAAGCTTCTTTGACTACGGCTTACGAAACGTATTTGACGAATTTGCAGTTGATAGAATTGGAAAAGAAAAATGAAGCTATTGCTAAAGAGAATCTGGATATTACACTTGTAAAATATAAGATTGGAACTATTAATACGCTCGAATTTAGAACGGCACAGCTCAATTATACTAACGCACAACTTCGTTTTGCTGAGGCACAATATCAAGCAAAAATGTCAGAAATTGATTTAAAAGCTTTGGCTGGAAATCTTAGTTTGTAGCAATTATTAATAATTATTAAGTTATTAAAAGTCACGATTAACAGAGTCATTTTCTATGGCTTTTGGTTAACAATACTTATCTTTGCGACTGCAAAAATTTACTAGCACAATGAAAATATCTTACAACTGGCTCAAACAGTTTATCAAAATAGAAGAAAATTCGGCTGAAACATCAGCATTACTTACAGATTTAGGTCTTGAAGTAGAAGTTGTCGAAAAATTTCAAACTGTAAAAGGTGGTCTTGAAGGCATTGTCGCTGGACGTATTTTAACCTGTGAGCAACACCCAAATGCTGATAGACTAAAAGTAACAACTGTAGATTTAGGCAATGGAATTCCAGTTCAGATTGTTTGTGGCGCTAGTAATGTGGCTCAAGGCCAAATTGTACCTGTTGCAACAATAGGCACAACATTGTACGACAAAGACGGAGTTGGATTCCAAATTAAGAAAGGAAAAATCCGCGATCAAGAAAGCCACGGAATGATCTGCGCCGAAGATGAATTAGGTCTTGGTACAGATCACGATGGAATTATGATTCTTGACGAAAGTATTGTTCCAGGAACTCCAGCAGCACAAATATTTCATATTGAAAATGATGAGGTTTTTGAAATTGGTTTAACGCCAAATAGATCCGATGCAATGAGTCATATGGGCGTTGCAAGAGATCTCAAGGCAGGACTTTTACAACGCAATATTTCGGTTGAGCTTATTACACCTTCTGTCAGTAAATTTAAAGTTGATAAACGTACACTCAAAATTGATGTGGATGTTCAAGATGCGAAGCTTGCTCCAAGATATTGTGGAGTCACAATTTCAGGAATCACAGTTAGAGATTCTCCAGAATGGCTTAAGAATAGATTAAAATCAATTGGAATTACTCCAAAAAATAATATTGTAGACGTTACCAATTACGTGCTTCACGACTTGGGGCAACCATTACACGCATTTGATGCAAACCGTATTACGGGAAAGATCAAAGTAAAAAATGTTGAAGCTGGCACCAAGTTTACGACTCTTGATGATGTTGAACGCACTTTGCACGCAGAAGATTTAATGATATGTGATGATAAAGGGCCAATTGCTCTTGCTGGAATTTTAGGCGGAAAGCATTCTGGAGTATCAGAAACCACAAATGCTATTTTCTTAGAAAGTGCTTACTTCAATCCAATTTCTATTCGTAAAAGTGCGAAGAGACATTCTATATCTACAGATGCATCTTTCCGATTTGAGCGCGGTATCGATTCAAATATCACAGCTTACGCGCTAAAACGTGCGGCTTTATTGATTCAGGAAGTTGCTGGTGGTGAAATAACATCTGATATTGTTGACTTCTTCCCAAGAAAAATCGAAGATTCTCCAGTCTTTCTACATTTCGCGAAAGCGGCAAAAATAATTGGACAAGAAATTTCTAAAGAAACTATCAAGAAGATTTTGGTGTCTTTAGATATTAAAGTAAATACAATGTCTGACGCTGGTTTGGGACTTATGGTTCCCGCTTACCGTGTAGATGTAACTCGTGAGATTGATGTTATCGAAGAAATTTTAAGAGTTTATGGATATAATAATATTGGATTCTCTGAGAAATTTAATGCTACTGTAAGCTATTCAGCGCGGACAGAAGATTACAAAGTTCAAAATATAATTTCGAACCAATTAGTTTCATTAGGATTTAATGAGATTATGGCAAACTCTTTAACTACAGCTGCTTACGTAGGTTTATCAGAAACTGTTAACGAAGAAAATACGGTAGCAATGCTAAATCCTCTTAGTGCAGATCTTGCAGTTATGAGGCAATCACTTTTGTTTTCTGGACTCGAAGCAGTTTCATTTAACATTAATAGAAGAAATTTAGATTTAAGATTATTCGAATTCGGAAAAACATATCACAAAGTTGAAAGTGGGTATGACGAAATTAAGCATTTGACACTAATCGAAACAGGAAATCGCTTTGACGAATCTTGGACAGTACCTTCAGCAAAATCTGATTTTTTCTTGTTTAAAGGGTATGTAGAAAGTGTTCTTTCTAGATTAGGAATCGAGAGATTCAAAACACAGCCAGTTAAATCAGACGTATTTGGTGAAGGAATTGCACTTTATTTGGGAAGTGAATGCTTAGTTGAATTTGGGACTGTCAAGAAAAGCATCTTAAAACATTTTGACATTAAGCAGGAAGTTTTGTTTGCTGATTTCAATTGGCAAGCAGTTCATAAATTGGTTTCAAACAAAGTGAAGTTTGCTGAAATTGCAAAATATCCTGAAATGAGACGCGACCTTGCGCTCTTACTTGACAAAGATGTGATGTTTGAAAACGTTTACAGAGTTGCGAAACTTACAGAAAAATCATTGTTGAAAAATATCAATTTGTTTGATGTTTATGAAGGAGATAAATTGCCAGAAGGTAAAAAATCCTACGCAGTAAGTTTTGTAATGCAGGATAATTCAAAAACATTAACTGACGTACAAATTGACAAAGTTATGTCGAAAATAATGAGTAATCTCGAAACAGAATTGGGAGCTATACAACGATAATTTAAGATATAAAAAAACCGATTTCATTTGAAATCGGTTTTTTTTGCTTTATGCTGAAAGTTATGGATGCAGTTTCTTCCAAAGAATTCTAGCATTTATTAGATCTTCTTCGGTGTCAATTCCAATACTTAATTTATCGGTTTCTACCATTTTAATTCTTTTTCCAAATTCGAGGTAGCGCAACTGCTCTAATTTTTCTGATGCTTCAAGTGACATTTGTGGAAGATTACAAAAATCTAGCAAAGCCGCTTTCCTGAAAGCATAAACACCAATGTGTTGCCAGTATTTAACGCCAACATTTTTCTCCCTTGCGTACGGAATTACCGATCTTGAAAAGTATAAGGCAAATCCGCTTTGGTCTACTACAACTTTTACGTGATTAGGATTTGCAATTGCTTCCTCATCTTTCACTTCAAGCATTAGAGAAGCTAAATCAATATGATGTTTCTCATCATTCTTCATTACTTCCAAAAGTTTTTCAAGTGATTCTTTATCGATAAAAGGTTCGTCTCCTTGAACGTTGACAACGATGTCTGCTTCTATTCCAGCAACTGCTTCGGCGATTCTGTCGCTTCCAGATTCGTGCTGTAATTGACTCATAACTGCTTTTCCGTCGTTATTTTGAATTTCGTCGAAGATTTCAGTTGAATCTGTGGCGACAAAGACTGCATCAAAAAGATTGGTATTGACCGCGGCTTCATATGTACGAAGAATTACTGATTTTCCTTCAAGATCCTTAAGTAGTTTGGCTGGAAATCTTGTAGACGCGTACCGTGCGGGAATTATTGCTATTATTTTCATTAGAAATTGTATTTTTTGAAGTGGCTAATATAATTTGTTTAAGGATAGCTTTTGGAAAATTATCCAGCAAAACTTTCGTCTTTAAATCCTATCAAATATAGTTTATCTTTTGCTCTTGTTACAGCTGTATAAAGCCATCTGATATAATCTCTTGTAATTCCATCAGGCAAATAAGGCTGTTCTATAAAAACTGTATTCCATTGTCCACCTTGAGATTTATGACAGGTTATGGCGTAAGAAAACTTCACTTGAAG
>JBBSQV010000170.1:0-5102 GCA_038243675.1 Flavobacteriales bacterium | reverse complement strand
AGTTCAGGGTAATAGTCGTGAAACTTTTTAAAAAACAGTAGAAGTACATTTACTGTTTCAGAAAGGTTTGAAATCTTTTTAAATGAGGGTGTATCTAAATAACTATCCTCAATTGCTAGAAATTTAAGCTCTGCAGATAGTTGTTCAAATCCGTGATTTGGTATTGCGTTGTTGTTTACGAATGACGATGCGTATTCTGAAGTCATTAACAGCGAAGCCATTAATGATTCTTTGCCGTGAAATGGTTTTATTAATAAGGCTTTTTCAGCTCCTAATTCGGTATTGCACAATTCTGAAACGGTATTTAAGACCGTTGGAAATTGTAAATCTTGTAATGTTTTTTCGGTAATACTAACCATTATCTTTTTTAAGTTCCTTTATTTCTAGACTGCAAAGTTACAAAGTAATTATTGACCTTTTTCTTGTGATAATACTAAATTAAATATGGCGAACTTTGTTATTAAAACAAGTTCTATGCAATTAAATCTTTCTGCTGATTGGCGCGAATTTTTAAAAGATGAAATCTCTCAAGAATATTTTCAAAATTTGATGAAAGCAGTCGACCAAGAATATCAAAAAACAGAATGTTACCCTCCAGAAAAGCAAATATTTAATGCTTTTAATTACTGCTCTCCACAAGATTTGAAGGTTGTAATAATTGGTCAAGATCCCTATCACGGAGCTGGAGAAGCAAACGGTTTGTGTTTTTCGGTAAACGATAATGTGAAGATTCCTCCGTCGCTTCGCAATATCTATAAAGAATTAGTTTCTGATATGGATTCGATTTTTCTGCCATCGTCAGGAAGTTTGGAACATTGGGCAAAACAAGGAGTGTTGTTAATGAATGCAACTTTGAGTGTACAGAAAGATCAGGCTAACAGCCACAAACATTTAGAATGGCAAAAGTTTACTGATTCGGTCATAAAGATAATTTCAGAAGAAAAAGAAAATGTAGTCTTTTTGCTTTGGGGTGGATTCGCGCAGAAAAAGTCAAAATTTATAAATGATGAAAAACATTTAATTCTAAAATCAGGACATCCCTCGCCATTAAGTGCGAATCAAGGGAAATGGTTTGGAAATAAACACTTTTCTAAAGCCAATGAATATTTAGAAGAAACAAAGCAAACTCCAATTAGATGGCTTTAATTATTGAAGTGTTAAAGCTCCAAGAATCTCCTCGGACATAAACGGCCCTCCAGGATATTTGGCTGTGTAATCAAGGTTTAACCAGATTTGACCGCGCTCATCAATGTGGTAATGAATTTCTTTATTTTTACTTTGCGCAACAAAAAGTTCCTTTTTAATCAAATAATTTATCGCTTCTAGATCTGATTTATTTCCGATGAGAATTTCAGGATAGATATGACCTTTCGTATGAATCAATCTTGGAGTTCCGCCAATAGCGCGGACACAAGCAGCCATAAAAATTGCGTGATCATCACAGTCTCCAGACAGAGACCGTACAGTTTCACTTGCTTTTGCAATATACTCGCGACCTTTTGGATCATTTACATAATTCCACTGACTATTGATTTCTTCAAAAACTGCAAAACACTGAATAATTTGACGGTATTCTCTAAAACCTTGCACATTTCGGAAACGTTTGGTCGTTGCCATAATCGCAAAATTTCGAACATTCGGATTTTCGAAATTGATAGCATTTAAGACTTTAGATTTGTTTGGGAAAGGCAGTAATTTAGAAATAATTAAATCTTGTGGGTAAGGATCATCAGCCATACTGTACATCATCGAGCGGTAATCTTCAAAAACCGCTCCGAAACCGTAACTTCCAAAAACGCTTCCATAAATGAGAAATATCAAATAGAAGAAAATACACATAATGATAATCGATCGCATCAGTTGTAACAATAGCTGAATTACCGCAATAATTCCGACAAAGATTAAAACTCTGTCGAAATTAAAGGGCCATTCAGGATCTATTAAATTTTGGTGAACAATTATGAAAAGCGGAATGGCAATCAACACATTTAAAACAAAAATAATGACTGTATCCCACGGCTTTTTAACCCGCAGTCGCTGTTTCACTGTTTTTATAGAAGTAATTGTATTGTTGTTTACCATTAGTGTAAATCCCTAGCTATAAAGCTTTGACGATTTCTGCAAAAGTACCTTTTTTTGTTATAAGTCCCAGTTCTAGTAATTCATTTTGAATATTGTTTAAAGATGACTCGTTCATTGAAGATTGTGACCATGATGTCAATTCCATCCATTCAAGAATATCATTTTCATTCTGATTAAAAGTATCTGAAAGTATCGTTGAAATGCCTTCAGCTTCTTTGAACACCTTAGTGCAATCGTTGATAATTTCAAGAATAGTGCGAATCGTTTCGGTATCATTTTTAAGAACCTCATCACGAACGGCAATCACAAAACTTGGCCAAGGAGTAGGGCAAACGCCAATCCGTCTGAAAATACCTTTATCAACAAATGGCTTTGTCATAAACTGCTCCCACATAAAGTAGTCAGCAGATTTATTTTGCAAGGCATCGACAGCGCCTTGAATTGTATTTACAACTTCAAATCGCATTCTATCATTAGTCCAACCCATTTGATGCGCGTGAACTCGAGCCATCAATTCTGACCCAGATCCAAATCTGCTTATTGCAACCTTTTTATCTTTCAGAGCTTCTGGAGTTTCATAAGGAGAATCATCTGCAACGTGAATTCCCCAGATAAGTGGTGAGTCAACATAAATTTGAACAATTTTTGATGGATTTCCATCCAAAATATCTTTGATGATACCTTCGGTTAAAATAATGGCAATGTCGGTTTCGTCGTCACGCAACATTTGGTTTAGACGGCCTGTTCCTTCTGGGATAGCTGTCCATTCTAAATCAATTCCCTTATCTGTAAATTTATCTTCTGCTATAGCTTGTGTCCAAGGGAAATTGAAATGTTCTGGAACTCCAGCAATTCTTATCTTTTTCATATTACTTAGTGGTTATATAATTTAACAAGTTTCTCGAGAGTATATTGTATTAGCGAGTCAACTGCTTTATATGGATCGTCACTAAAAGTTCCATCTGCGCGGTTGGCAACGATTGCATTCATTAACAAAGCATCGTGTCCTAATAATGCCGAAAGTCCATAAATCGCGGCAGTTTCCATTTCAAGATTCGTTAGCTTCTGACCTTTATATGCGAAGCTAGAAAGAGTATCGTTTAACTTTGGGTCTTCTAATTCTAATCTAAGTACTCGTCCTTGTGGTCCATAAAATCCTCCAGAAGTGGCTGTAATTCCTTTATGAACATCTTCTGAATCAAAATGTTTCAGAAGCATTTCTGAACATTCGATTACATACGGTCGTCCTTTGTCGAGATTCCATTTGGTGTGTTTAATAAATGCTTCTTCAATTTTTTTATTTGAAACATCATCCATTTTATAGGAACGCAGCATATTGTCCATTCCTAAACCTGCAGTCGAAATTACGATTGAATCTACAGGAATATCTTTTTGCAATGACCCTGAAGTTCCAACCCTAATGATATGAAGTTTGGTTATTTCTTTCTTAGGCTTTCTAGTTTCGAAATCAATATTGTGCAAAGCGTCTAACCCATTCATTACAATATCAATATTGTCGGGACCAATTCCAGTTGAAATTACCGAAATTTCTTTACCTTTATAAGTTCCCGTTTGAGTTTTAAATTCTCGTTTTTGAGTTTTGAAAGTAATAGTATCGAAATACTGAGTAATTTTTTCGACTCTATCTTGGTCACCAACAAAAATTATGTCCTGCGCTATATTTTCTGGTCGAGCATTTAAGTGATAAACACTTCCATCTGGATTTAGTATTAATTCTGAAGCTTTAATCATAATTCAATTTTTATTTGTGAGGAGCATAATATCATCCGCCAACACGTTTTACTTTAAAACCTTTTTCTTTTAAAATTGTCATTATCTGATCACGATAATTTCCCTGTATGATGATGCTATCATCTTTGAAAGTTCCCCCAGCGCTTAATTTTGTTTTAAGTTCTTGCGCAAGTTTCTTAAAATCTGAATCTGAACCTGTGTAACCTTCAATAACCGTAGTTGGCTTTCCTTTGCGCTTTTCAAATTTGCAGATCATCGGTTCGTCTTGAACCCATAATTCTTCAGATCCTGTATCTTCTGCAATTGGCTCGTCGCTCTCTTCGTGTTCTGGAAAGAGATTTTTCAATTGATCTTTTAAATCCATTTCTGTAGTAATTAAAATCAAAAAAACATTAAGTAAAAACTCAATGTCTTTCTGAAGTTATAATTTTGTTTCTTATTTTTTGATTAATCCCAGTTCTATAAGTCGCTCGTGAAGATAATCTCCAGCTGTAATATCGTCAAATTTCTTGGGATTTTCTGCATCAACGCAATTGTCAAGACAATCCAATTTCATTTCACTTATTGGGTGCATAAAAAAAGGAATAGAATATCTCGATGTTCCCCAAAATTCCCTTGGTGGATTTACAACTTGGTGAACTGTTGATTTCAATTTATTGTTGGTATGTCTAGAAAGCATATCGCCAACGTTGATTACGAGTTCGTCAGGTTGAGCAATTGCATCAATCCATTCACCATTGTGATTTTGCACCTGCAGTCCTCGCCCTTGAGCACCCATCAAGAGTGTGATTAGATTAATATCGCCGTGGGCGGCTGCTCTAATTGCATTTTTAGGTTCTTCCTGTATTGGTGGATAATGTATAGGTCGCAAAATTGAGTTTCCTTCTTTTGCATATTCATCAAAATAGAATTCATCTAAGCCTAAATGTAAAGCAATTGCTCTTAAAACGTAGACTCCTGTTTTTTCTAACATCTGATAGGCCTCTTTTCCAACGACATTAAATCGTGGTAATTCGTCAACTTCAACATTATCAGGATATTGTCCTTTATACTTAGAGTTATCATTTACGTATTGGCCAAAATGCCAGAATTCTTTTAGATCCCCTTCTTTCCTTCCTTTGGCGTGCTCTTTTCCAAAAGATACGTAACCACGTTGTCCGCCGATGCCAGGGATTTCATATTTTTCTTTTTCTTCTTTTGAGAGCGAAAAGAATTTCCGAATTTCACTATACAGTTCGTCAACAAGAGGTTCATCAAGGAAATGTCCT
>JBBSQV010000169.1:0-5109 GCA_038243675.1 Flavobacteriales bacterium | reverse complement strand
CAAGAAAAATACTCCAGACAGACTTGAGATTAAGAAATTTAATCCAATTCTAAAAAGAGTAACAGTTCATAAAGAAATTAAATAAGACTTACTCATGGCAAAGAAAACCGTAGCAACTTTACAAGGAACATCAAAGAGACTCTCAAAAGCCATCAAAATGGTGAAATCTCCTAAGACAGGTGCATATACTTTTACTGAAAGCATTATGGCTCCAGAACTCGTTGACGAATTTATCAAAAAGAACTAGTCAAACGTACTATATAAAAAAAGCTGCTTTATCGAAGTAGCTTTTTTTATGCTTTATATTTTCTAAATTATAAGCGTTCGAGTTTTTACATTTTCTATTTGGGCGAGACCTTCGCCAGAACGTTTATGTAAAACAAGAAAATTTTAAGTCGCTCAGGGCGGGTTTTCCGTTCCCAATCTTTGCTATAGCTTTTGCTTCGCAAAGCTACAGTAAAGGATTTGCTCAGACAGTTCGCAAAAGCTCGGATTCACTTCAAAAGCAGTTCGCTGAACTCCGCTGAAAAATAAAAGTTTAGTGAAGTAATTCCTCTCGCATAATCTCCATAGCACAAGATATTCTGTATTTACTTTGAACTCTTTAGATAATCATTTAGACCAATTCAGCAACTAGTTGATGTTGCTATTTAAGTCAGTCTTTTTGTATAGTAATTGCCGTCAGCAAAATACTTCTATGTTAGCAAAAAACTTTGATCATATCATCAATCATCACCGAATGAACGCGCCCAACTCCAGCTTATAACTACCATTTATAAGTGCTAAAATATCTGTAGTTGCAACAATCTGCAGGTGTTGTCATTTGATCTCGCTACAAAAATTATCAAATAGCGAGAAATTGTCATAAAGATTTGTTAACTTTATGAAATTATTGAATTGATTAGCAATGCATTAGTGAAATTAATTTCAATATATACCAACAAAAACTGCCTCACATTTTGCATTTCATTTATGAATTTAAATATTTTAAGTATGAGAGTTTTGCAATATATATTAGCGGGTGTTCTTGTAAAGGCATGCCAGTTATGCGATTTATTTGACGAAATGAGAAATCGTTTCTTGTAATAGAAAGCTAAATAGCCGTAGATTACTAAAAGTACTTATGGAGATTTTTCGCTGTCTTAATAGTTTTGAAAGATCGTTTTTAATTCTTGGCATTTTAATTGCTTAGAAGTAAAAAGTCGGAGGTATTTCCTTCTTTATTTAACTCTTTTATAATTATGGTATTTCTAAAATATTTCTTTGTGTTTTCAATTCTTTCTATGTTTCATAATTTCGTGCCAGATAATTCGGTTACGATAACGATAGAAAACATCAAAGGCAAAAAGGGTACAATCCAAATAGCAGTTTTTAATACCGCGTCTTCCTTTCCTAAAGTAGGTGGTGAATATAAACTAATGCAGTATACGGTTTCTGAAGGTCAGTCTCGATTTAAAATCAAAGATTTGCCGAATGGTGAATATGCAATTGCGATTCACCACGATGAGAACTCTGATGGGAAGATGAATACCAATATGATTGGAATTCCTAAAGAAGGATACGGTTTTTCGAAAAATTATAAACCTAAATTAAGTGCTCCAAAATTTTCTGATTGCGCTATTATAATTGATCGCGATCAGAAGATGACCGTCAATCTTATATATTAAAAAGTTGAATGATTATATATCTTTTATAAATTCGTCATACTCTAAATAAAATCTTTCCAGACCATCCATGTTTTTATGGAAGAAATCGAAGATTCTGTCCCAGTCATTGCGGTTGCTTACTTTAACTTGATCTAATTCGGTCCATACACGTGAAATAACTTTTTGAGTTTCTAAATGATATTCCTTTTCGAAAACTAGGTCTTTCACAAATTCATCCTGCAAAATTCCTTTCAGCGCTTCTAATTTTTCAAAGTAGGAGATTCGCTTTTCTTCGCTTTTATGCTCAATGTCAATAAGAACTTGCACTTTTTTATTATCGACATAAAATTTAAAAGAAAAGTCTTTAATTTTAGTATCGTACAAAACCCATTTACGCGGATACTTTTCTGCGAAAGATATCCAGAATTCTCTCTTCAACTTTTGATTTTCTGCTCTGCTGTACACTCTACTTTATTTAGTTGTTTTTTAAAAGGCATTTTCTGTAACTTGCTTTAAAAATTTTCCAGATTATGACTTTTGATGAATTCGTTCACTTAACTCCAAAAATAGCGAAAGTATCTTTGCCAGCAACGGTATCTCATTTAAAAATGTCCCCAGTAGAAAGACGACTGCAACTTCTTAATCACGATTATAATGTTGAGGTTGCAAGAGAGGCAGCGGTTATGATGCTGATTTATCCTCAAAATGATACAGCTATGATTGCTTTAATTGTTCGAAACTCTTACAAGGGAGTACATTCTTCGCAGGTGGCTTTTCCAGGAGGCAAGGTGGAGAAAGATGAAAGTTTATTGAACGCAGCTTTGCGGGAGACTTATGAAGAAATAGGGGTTGATCCGAAAGACATAAAAATTGTTTGTTCTTTTTCTAATGTCTTTATACCTCCAAGTAATTTTAACGTTTTTCCTTTCTTAGGATTTTGTACTTCACAACCAAAGTTTATTCCAGATCCTAGAGAAGTTGCCGCAATGGCGTTATTTCCATTAAGCGATATTCTCGATGATAATAGCTTAACTATGCAGAACGTAATAGCATCTTACTCGACGGATATCGTCGTTCCTGCCTTTAAGCTTGGCGAAACTGTTATTTGGGGCGCGACCGCAATGATGCTGCAGGAGCTAAAAGATGTTGTGAAAAGTTTAAGTTAGTACATGGCACCATAAAACCATTGCATTCTGTCCAGAAAGGAGCCGCATATATTTTTAAACAACGCCCCAATTGTGATTCCAATTGTAATTGACGATTATCAAAAATCCTTGATAAGAAACGAATTCGCGTAAAAAAGAAAGGTATTTAAAATCCTTTGTAATAAAACCTTCATTAGTTAGTGATTATCACAATTACTGCATTGGATCATACAGAAAGTCGCATTTACAATCGACCAAGATCGTTCTTTTTTAAAAGTACAGTAAAACTCAGCCGACTAGATCAAAAGTCAATTGCCTTTAATTCTTTATAATTTTCGTATAATCTTTTCGTAAGAATTCCGTACAGCAACCTGTAAAATAGCCAAAATGCCCCCACCATTACAGTAGTTGCAATCACTGATAGCACTATTACACCCAACATTTTACTTGGATCTTCCATAATAACCTCCATTTTTGGGTTGTAAGTAAAAACTACTATCATTCCGGTCAAAAATGTCAATAGAATCATAAAAAGATTATATTTTACGTATAGACTAACAGTTTTTCTTGTTTTTAAAATTGTGTGCATTAATTTTTCAGTGGATGCAACGGTCGATATTTGCTTATAATTTCTGTAAAATTGAATTACGAATCCTATTACAACAATATAATTAAAGATAGTAAATGCATCAAAATAAACGGTAAAATCCGGATAATTACTAGAAGCAAAATATTCATCGTTGCTACTAAAAATATTGATTGCTGTCCACAGAAATATTTCGCAGATGCTTATGACAAGTATCCACTTTACTATTGATGACGAATTTTTATGCAACATTTTATACAATTCCTTTTCTGAAACTTCTTTAAAATTTGCATTCGTTTTATTCCAATCCTTCTTTAATAAATCCAGCTCTTCCATTTTTCTTTTTACGGATTTAATATTTTTTTTAATTTCCCTTTTATTCTATTGACTTTCACCCGCGCATTTACCTCCGTTATCCCTAAAGTCTCAGATATTTCTGCGTAATCTTTCTCTTCGAGATACATATATACGATCGCTTTCTCAATATCGTTCAATTGATAAACCGCCTGATATAGTAACTTTAATTGTTCTTCTTCTTCGTAGTTATAATCTTCATTTTTTGTTAAATGAAACTGCGAATCAAATTCAACAGTATTGATTGTTCGAGTACTTTTACGGTAAAGAGTAATTGCCGTGTTCAACGCCACGCGATATGCCCAAGTAGAAAACTTCGCTTCACCTCGAAATTTAGGATACGCTTTCCACAACTGAATCGTAATTTCTTGAAACAAATCCATATGCGAATCCTGATCCCTAGTGTAGAGACGACAGATTTTATGCACTATGTTCTGATTTGCCTTCAATTGTTGAACGAAATCAGCTTCGGTCTTCGTGGTCATATTATGATTAGTAGCAGTATTTGAAATTTGTTACAGTTGAAGGGATATTATTAAGGAAGCTCGGTAGTTTTATAATATCCAATAAGCAAATCGACAAATTTACTGTAACCCTCAAGTCCATCTTCTTGTTTGTTTGCCTTTAGAAAATTGTCATAGAAGATCGAGAAAAATTTATCTGCTTTTCCCGAATAGTACTTCCAAAAATCTTCGCTTTCTTGAAAGTTTTTCAAAATTCCAGGATTGATGGTATTTAGAGTATCTTGAAATTCTTGCTCATTTTGTACTCTCAAAGCACCAAGGCAGTATCGCAAAGCCATTGTATAGCCCGAGTATCTGATATAGTTATCTGGATTATGAACTGTTGAAAGAAAGCCCACAAAATTTGCTTCACTTTCCGAGGCAATTCCTATCTGATGTGCCATCTCGTGACTCGCCGTTGCAGCGATGGAATATTTCGGCATTTCTGAATTTACTTGCGCTTCATTTGTAAAAGGATTTAAATATCCCGCAAAACCCATATAACTCAAAGGAACAGAGAAAATGGAATTTTTCGCACTTATAATTGAATAAGTAAATTCTGAATTTTCTTTTTCTAAACTTTTATAGCCTGCCAAATTCAGCTTGTACATTTCTGAACTTGTATAAGGGAAAATCACGATTGCGTCTCTGTCTGCAGTTATTTCTTCTTGGAGTGCGTTGGTTTTTTGAATTAGAATTTTGGTGAATTCCAAAAGTTCAGCAGAAGTATATTGCGTAGAGAAATTTAATCTTTCGGTAATTGGCTGTCGATGGTAATTTAAAGCCCACAGAAAATTAAATAGAAAATAGAAAACACCTAAAACAGATAAGACGTTTAGTAATGACTGTTTTATTGTCCATTTTTTTTTTCGAAT
>JBBSQV010000168.1:0-5239 GCA_038243675.1 Flavobacteriales bacterium | reverse complement strand
TGGAATTAACAGCGCAAAATACAAACCTACTATTAGAGTGATAGGTAAACTCTTTGCGGTGATTGTGCCGTTATTATTCGCAATCATTCCTTTATACATTCATTTCTTTCTAAAAGCATAAATATATATGGCATTAGATTCTAAAGTACCAAATACCAACGGTCCACTATCTGAGATGTGGACTGATTATAAAGATCATATCAACTTAGTAAATCCTGCAAACAAACGTAATATAGACGTGATTGTGGTAGGAACTGGATTAGCTGGTGGCTCTGCCGCTGCAACTCTTGCTGAACTAGGTTATAATGTAAAAGCATTTTGTTTCCAAGACTCTCCACGTCGTGCACACTCGATTGCTGCTCAAGGTGGAATTAATGCTGCGAAGAATTATCAAGGAGATGGTGACTCGACTTACAGATTGTTTTACGATACTGTAAAAGGTGGAGATTACCGCTCGAGAGAAGCAAACGTGTACCGTCTAGCAGAAGTTTCTACTAATATTATTGACCAATGTGTTGCTCAAGGAGTTCCATTGGCTAGAGAATATGGTGGACTTTTGGACAACCGTTCTTTTGGTGGAGCTCTAGTTTCTAGAACTTTTTACGCAAAAGGACAAACAGGACAACAGTTACTTCTAGGTGCATATTCTGCAATGAATAGACAGATAGGCCGTGGAAAAATAAAAATGTACAACCGTCACGAGATGCTAGACCTAGTTATCGTGAATGGTAAAGCACGTGGGATTATCGCCCGTAATATGATTACAGGTGAAATCGAAAGACATTCTGCTCACGCGGTTGTTATAGGATCTGGTGGATACGGAAATGTATTTTTCCTTTCTACAAACGCAATGGGAAGTAATGCTACTGCGGCATGGAAAATTCACAAAAAAGGGGCGTTCTTCGCAAATCCTTGCTATACACAAATTCACCCAACCTGTATTCCTGTTTCAGGAGAACATCAGTCAAAATTAACTTTGATGTCTGAGTCTCTACGAAATGATGGAAGAATCTGGGTTCCTAAAAATATCGAAGATGCAGTAGCTATTAGAGAAGGTCGCAAGATGGCTATCGAACTTAGCGAAGCAGAAAGAGATTATTACTTGGAAAGAAGATATCCTGCTTTTGGTAACCTTGTCCCTCGTGATGTTGCATCTCGTGCAGCAAAAGAGCGTTGCGACGCTGGTTACGGTGTGAATAAAACAGGTCAAGCGGTATTTCTTGATTTCGCTTCGGCAATTCAGAGATACGGAAAAGAAAAAGCGTACGTAAAAGGCATCGAGCATACAGCTACTCCAGAGCAAATTATTGATATGGGTACTGAAGTAGTTGCTGACAAATACGGTAACCTTTTCCAAATGTATGAGAAAATCGTGGATGACAATCCATACAAAACACCAATGAAAATTTTCCCAGCTGTTCACTACACAATGGGTGGTACATGGGTAGATTATAACTTGATGACTACTATTCCTGGATGTTTCTCTATTGGAGAATCAAATTTCTCTGATCACGGAGCAAACAGACTAGGTGCATCTGCATTAATGCAAGGTTTGGCTGATGGATATTTTGTTTTGCCTTACACTATCGGCGCTTACTTGGCACCAGATATTAAGACCGGACCAATTCCTACAGATACTCCAGAATTTGAAGCAGCAGAAAATAATGTAAGAACTCAATTAGAAGGCTTCATTAACAATAAAGGAACACATTCTGTAGACTACTTCCATAGAATTTTAGGTAAAATTATGTGGGATAAAGTTGGAATGGCGAGAAATGCTGAAGGTCTAACTGAAGCAATTCATGAAATTTCAGAATTGCGTGCGCGTTTCTACAAAGAAGTAATGGTTCCTGGCACTATGGATAGCTTTAACCAAGAGCTAGAAAAAGCAATGAGAGTTGCAGATTTCTTAGAATTGGGTGAGCTTTTTGCAAAAGATGCGTTGCACAGAAACGAGTCTTGTGGAGGTCACTTTAGAGAAGAATACCAAACTCCAGAAGGTGAAGCACAGCGTGACGATGAAAACTTTGCTTATGTGGCAGCTTGGGAATACACAGGGAAACCAAGTGAAGCGATTCTGCACAAAGAGCAATTAGAATTTGACAACATTCAACTAGTTCAACGTAGTTACAAGTAGTAAGAAATTTTAATAAGAATACCTGAACAACTGTCACATCGTGACGCTAAGTTTAAAGGTTATAAAATATAGTATCATGAAACTCACATTAAAAATATGGCGTCAAAAGGACGCACAAGCAAAAGGGAGTATGGTCGATTATCCAATAGATGGTATTTCTGAAGATATGTCTTTTTTAGAAATGTTAGATGTTCTTAACGACCAACTAATTAACCGAGGTGACGAACCAGTTGTATTTGACCATGACTGTCGCGAAGGAATTTGCGGTAGCTGCTCACTACACATTAATGGAGAACCTCACGGACCAGACAGAGGGATTGCAACTTGCCAACTTCACATGAGAATGTTTAAGGATGGCGACGTAATTCATATTGAGCCATTTCGCGCAAAAGCTTTTCCAGTAATCAAAGATTTAGCTGTGGATAGAAGTTCGTTTGATAGAGTACAGCAAGCAGGTGGATTTATATCCGTTAATACTTCTGGAAATACTATCGATGCCAACACTATTCCTGTTAACAAACACGATGCTGATACAGCGTTTGACAATGCAACCTGTATTGGTTGTGGAGCCTGTGTTGCAGCCTGTAAAAATGCCTCTGCAATGCTATTCGTAGCAGCAAAAGTGTCTCAATTTGCTTTGTTGCCACAAGGTAAAATTGAAGCTGCAGATCGTGTAAAGAATATGGTGAATCAAATGGATGCGGAAGGTTTTGGTAACTGTACCAATACTGGAGCGTGCGAAGTTGAGTGTCCAAAAGGAATTACACTTGAAGCTATTGCTAGAATGAACAGAGAATACTTTGTTGCAAATTTCTAAGAAAGTTTATTTTTTTTATAAGAAAAGGCGTTCATTTATGAGCGCTTTTTCTATTTCTAATAGTGTCGGAATCTCATGATTTAACTTCATTATTTGGGCGAGACCTGCGCCACAACGTTTTCGTTTTAAGTTGAAAATTTAATTTGGCGCAGGTCGGGCTTTCCACTCCCAATCTTTGTTGTAGCTTTTGCTCCGCAAAGCCATAACAAAGGATTTCCGCTTCTATCCCTCTCGCAAAATCTTCGTTTACAACAACTTTTTGCAATCTCACAAAACCTTTCTTACATTTACTTTATGCAAAATTCAAACTTTTCAGAACAGCTTTCTATACATCTTATTCAAGTTGACCTCGTTTGGGAAAACAAAGAAGAAAATCTCAAAACAATTCAATTGGAAATTGAAAAACTTCCAAAATCGGCAGATTTGGTACTTCTCCCCGAAATGTTTAGTACGGGATTCACTATGAAGCCCGAACTAGTTGCCGAAACAATGAATGGCAAAACAGTAGAGTGGATGAAGGAGATGGCTGCAAAATTTGAACTTGCACTTGTCGGAAGCATTGTAATTCAGGAAGAAGAATTATTCTACAACCGACTTTTATTTGTCACGTCCGAAGGTTTTTTGGAAACCTACGATAAGCGACATTTATTTTCGTATGCAGGAGAAGAAAAAGTTTACACCGCTGGAAAAGAAAGAAAAATCATAAATTATAAAGGTTGGAATATATGTTTGCAAATCTGCTACGATCTGCGCTTCCCAGTATTTTGCCGCAATCACGGCGAATATGATTTATTGTTATTCGTTGCCAATTGGCCAGAAAGTCGCGTTACTGCTTGGAATGCGTTACTGAAAGCGCGCGCTATCGAAAATATCTGTTATGTGGCGGGTGTAAATAGAATAGGGAATGACAAGCACGATTATTTCCACAACGGACATTCACAACTCGTAGATTATCTAGGAGAATATCTGATAGAGCCGCAAGAAGAAGCTGGAGCTTTTCAATTTACCATAAAAAGGCAGCCGTTGCTTGACGTGCGGGAGAAACTAGGATTTCTAAATGATGCGGATCGTTTTAATTTAGAATAAAAGGTTGGTCAACGTCCCAATTTGCACGAACATCTATAGAAGTTGGAAAGTAAATCACCTCTTCTGCCTGTCGATCTTCAAGAAAATTTCCTTCGTCCCAACGACCATTTTTATTGCTGTCATAAATTAATCTAAGATTGTAAAGCATAGGATCAATCAAATTAAAATCTACAACATTTCCTTCCTCTAAGTATTTAGTCGCAACTGTCACGCCTTTTATATCGCTCAGTTCCACTAGTACTGGATAGGTTTTAATGTTCGAAATTGTAACTCTCAGATTCCCGTAATCAGACGTGTTTCTTGTAGTTACAGCATACGCTAAAGTGTCATTCTGTCTTTCAAAAAAGTCTTTTACAGCGCCAGGAAGCAATTGGATTTTATATTTTTCCAGGGGTTCTCTTTTAAAATTCACTTTCATTTCCATTAAGAAATCGTCATAATTCACGGTGAATTTCTGCGCAGTTGAATCTTTAGATGTTACCGAAATTCTTGTGCTATCAAAAGAAATTAAAGGGGTACTACTTTTTAATATAAATTCTTCACGTAATGGAAGAGCAGAACCAAATTTGGAACTCAAAACTAGAGAATCATTTTTCTGTTCTTTCAATTTTACACTAAACTCCTTAATATAACTTTCGTTTGAAACAGCAACTTGAATCGAATCTTTAACCGAAGGTGGAAACCATACTAAAACCGAATCTTTGTCGGCAACTTTTGTCACGACATTACGCACTTCTTTATAGCCGTCAAATGTTAGTACTTCTGTTTTACCAAACTTGCCTTCATAGCCCAAAGTGATCTTTGATCCCGTAGCTTGAGACGGTTTATTTGCTTTTAATGCAAGGGTTTCCTTAAATAATTTAATAGTATAAATGCTGTCAGAAGGGATCGTGATGATTTGAGATAAAAAGCCAATCTTGTCAACTTTTGGATCGTATTTATTATTCGAACTTTTATCTTTTAAAGCAATCAGCTTATATTTTCCCGGTTTTATATTTTCAATTTCAAATATTTTAATACTGTCCAAGGTGTTGGTAATATATCTAGGCCGTTCTTTATAAATCAATGAATCGGTATAATTCTCATCATATTCATACAGCATTACAGATACGAACGATTCAACATCTTTATTGTAAGCGTCCACAACTCTACCTCGCAATTTCAAGGAATCGATAATACTTCCAGTCGAAAAAACGTAT
>JBBSQV010000167.1:0-5300 GCA_038243675.1 Flavobacteriales bacterium | reverse complement strand
TTTTCTGGATTCTACTATCGGGTATATTTGAAGTGTAACGGGCTGAAAGACAAGGGTTTTGCATCCTTAAAGATACAAAATCACAAGATTTAAAACAAGCTTAATGTATTGATTGTCAGCATTTTAATCACTTATTTGGCAACAAAAAGATGTGTATAAAGATTAGCCTTTGGAGAGGGCGGGGGGTGAGGATGGGGGAGGATAAAAAAAAGCTCCAATTCACATTGAAGCCTTTCCTTAAAAAGTATTATCAGAACTTATTTGATAACTAATTTTCTAGTAGCAGTAGATCCGTTTTCTGTGATTTTCAAAATATAAACCCCACTAGTCAGAGCTGAAACATTTACAGCATTTGTAGTTTTAGTTTTTAGAACCTGTTTTCCTAATACATCAAAGATGCTTACCGATTTTTGTTCGCTTGAATCTGTGTTGATATAAAAAGTTCCTGAAGTCACAGGGTTTGGATATACATTAAGTCCGTTAATTGAATTTTGGTTCACTTTCAATGCCGATGTTACAGACATATCATCGTAGTAGATTACTCCACCACCTGCTGTACCGTCTGCGTAAGATCTCATTTCGAATCTAAGTTTTGCTGCAGCTGCAGGAGCTACAACTGTTGTAGTCCATAATTGCCATTCTGGGCTGTCAGAGCTATATGTAGATGGTCTAAACTCAGACTCATTTGCTGGAATTGTTGCATTTGAACTATTTAACCAATAAATCCATGGTCTACTTTTAGCAGCAGTGTCATTGTCCAAAAACCAATAAGAAACAGTGTATAAAGTTCCAGGAACCACAACTGTGGATTCATTCCGGATCTTTACAGACGTTCCACTAGATGATGGCAAAGTGGGAGTTTGATGCTTTGCAGAAAACATTCCGCCATGTTTAATAAGCGCTTCCTTGCTTACGCCAGCTGTGGATGGTGCCGGAGAAAAACCTTCAGGAGTGTTATTATCAACCCAGCTCTCTAAGCTTCCGTTTGTTAGTTGAGCATTTGCAGTAAAAGAAACCGCTGCGGTAAATAATAAAGTGTAAAGTTTTTTCATAATTAACTGGCTTTTTATTATTTATATAACAGATATATAAATAGATACCTAAAAATCTCCATCTCAAAGTTAGCAAAATGAAAACTTTAGAGGAAGGTTTACTTAATTATTAGCTTTCTTGTTGCAGTGTTCTCATTCTCTTTAATTTTAATAATATAAACACCTGGCGATAAGTTAGAGATATTTATTTCTTTTGAACTGCTAAATGTTTGAAAAACCTTTTTTCCTAAAACATCATAAATTTCTACTTCTTTTGCAATATTAGATTTAGAAGCAATGAAGATTTTTCCGCTGGTTGCTGGATTTGGATAAAAACTTAGTCCATCGTTGCTGGAATCTTGACTCATCAATTTTCCGCTTTGAGCAAAACTGCTAAAGGATAATGTTATAAAAAGAATAGTAGTATATAAGTAGTTTTTTTTCATGGCGTATTTTATGCTGTAAAGATACTGAATCTATTTCAAATACTATACCATAATAAGAGCCTACTTTTTAGGCAGGCTCTCAAACTAACTAACACAAAATCATACCTATAACTTAATCCAAGACGCAGCCCATGCTGGTATATTTTCAGCATTTCCAGCTCCAGTTGCTGCAGCGTTCTCTGTGAAAACCGAATTTACATCTGCAATTGCACCTGCAGTGTTTTTCCCTTTTGCTTTTGTTGTCACATTTGTAAAGCGAGCATTTGTTACTTTAATCTCTTGAGATCCTACATAAATGATACCTTCTGAATGCTGAATATCGATTCCTGTCACAAAATTACTCAGCACTATATTCTCAAAAATTCCTTTTGATCCAACTCGTAATTTTATTGCTTGAGATTCTGTTCCTTGATCTCCCAATCCTATCAAAGTAAGGTTTTTGATACTTGGATTTGACATTGGTTGTGCCAAGTGATTGTTCGAATTATTATCTGCTTCGATTCCTCTATTTCCACGACCTAATCCTAATTTTCCAAACCAAAATTCATTATTTCCATTCCATCCTTCTGTCCAATCAAATTGGTCATCCTCATTTGAAGTTGATACTAAATAACGTGTATCAACTGTTCCTCCAAAAAATTCAAAACCATCATCTGCACCTTGATATACTTGAACATATTCGATTGTAGTTCCTTTTCCAACTCCAAAAAGTGAAAGTCCGTTAAACTCCTTTTCGCTGTTGTAAGCATAACCAGAATATTCAATTCGTAGGTAAGAAATTGATCCAGAATTATCATCAGCATTTGTTCCTCCATACGTTAAGTCAGAAACTTCTGCCGATGCTGTAAGTCCTTTATTGATTGGTGCTTTTCCGCAGATTACCAATCCACCCCATTGTCCTGGTGCTTTTATTAAGGCCGAACTTGTCATAACCACAGGTTTCTCCGCCGTTCCATTGACAAAGATTTTTCCACCTTGTGCAACCGCTATATATGCCGTTCCAACCGTTCCCTCGATTATGGTACCTGCAGGAATTATAAGTTTTGCACCATCACCAACGGTCAAACTTCCTGTAAGTTTGTACACCACAGCAGGATCTAATGTCACGTCGCCATCGGTAATTTTTCCCTGAAAATCATTCGACCTCAATTCAAAGCTGCTGCTTGCAATTGCTGGACTGTCGTCTTTGGTACAAGCGCTAATAATACTTACCGCCATAAATAGTAATCCTAATTTCTTAACTGTGTTTTTCATTTTTTTTTTGTTTGTTGTTTGACTTTTAATTCTTTTACAAATATTCAATTCCTACTTTATTTGGAGGTTATTGCACTGTCATCAGATTGTTATGATAAATGCGGTTATTTAACCAAATAGTAAACTCTAAAATTGATAGTTAATACCTAATGAGAAGTCGATCCCGTTTTTGTAAGACTGTACTGTGATTGGTGCCCCAGCATTTTCCTGTACTCTTTCCACCGATGGATCTGTCAAGTTTTTTGCTGTAAAGCTTAATCCGATTTTGTCCGAAAGTGAGGATTTCAATATGAAGTCGAAACGTCCAATCGCTTGGTCTACTAAGTTTCCTTTCATTTCTGATCCCAAAGCGTAAAGTCTGTCAGAATTATAGGCATAAGCAATTGTCATTTGTAGCGATTTGTTGTCATTCCGAGTTCTGTTAAAACTCACATCTGCATTAATCAGTAAGTCCGAGGCTCCTGTAAAACTGCTTTTGTCGTGGGTAAGATTGATATTGTAAGCGGTCTCTGCACGTACTTTTTGGGAACTTAATTTCTGTTCTGTTTTCAGATATGATGCATTAAGTCCCGCAGAAATTTTGTTGTTTTGGCTTTCGCCGAAAGAAAAAAGGTTCTTCTTTACTTCAAATTCCAATCCCAAGGCGTGACCTGCATCTCCAGTGTTGATAAATGAAATATCGTTGGTTGAAGAAGCAAGGGTTACTTCATTAATAGGATTCTGAATATATTTTCCGAAGGCAGTTATCGAAATAGTCTCGTCAGATTTTGGAAAAAACTCATATTTCAAATCGAAATTATAATCATCTGAAGGATATAAATTTGGATTACCAACTTTGATTTCGGTTACATCTTCATAAACAAATAATGCTTTTTCTTTAAACTGCGGAAGTGTGTAAGTCTTGCTTGCCGCAATACGTAAATTGCTTTTTTCGTTCAAACTGTATTTTCCAATGATGCTTGGCAATAACTTATTCTGATCAAAAGTATTTTTACTTCCGATATTGTCCAATTGTGTTTTCCATTTTACTTCTTGTAACAATTGCTCTGATCTAAGTCCTACAACTGCTGTGAATTTTTCATAAAATTGGTAGGTTACAGATGCAAAAGCAGCGTGAATATTTTGCGTTCCGCTATAAGTTTGTGGCTTCAAGGTTCCGTTGAAGGTATTGATGCTGAAATAATTCTGATCAAAATTCGATTGATTAAAGAAAGAATCGAGATTGTATGGGTTCACCGTTGTGATAGACTGATTATTTGCAATCTTGAAGTTGAATTGAATCGCTTCAAAATCTCTTGTTTTGAATTTTCCATCATATCCAAAAGTGAATTTTCCCTTAAAGCTTTCATCTGAAGTTTTACTGAATTTATAAACTGCAGAAACAGATGCTGCAGTTTCATTTTCGGTCAATTTCTGAAAATACCTGTGATTGTCTGAAGCTGTATTTGTTGCAAAAACATACTCATTTGTGCCAGTATCTATTCGCTGAGTATTTTGATTACGATCTGGCATTTCACTTTTTACGGTGTTATAAGATGTTCCCCAGTTCAAATCTAATCTGTCGTTTATTTTAAAATCTCCCAATAACTGATTAACATAAAGCTGCGTTTGATTGTAAGTGCCTCTTCGGATAAGTCCGTTATTTTCTTCGGCAATATCTCTGATAAATCCTCGGTATTCGTCATTCTCTTGCTCAGCTGAATTTACAAACAGAAAGTTATATTTAATTTTCGAACCTGGTTTTATATTCAGACTTGCATTAAACATTCCGACAGCGCTCGTATTATGAGAATATTTTTTTTGCTCAAAAGATTTCAGTTTTGCTCCTTGTGCACTTACACTTTGGTTTAAACCTTCACGATACTTGAATTTACTGTCAAAATTAGCTGTTGCAAATAATGATAGCTTCGATTGTGAACCAATATTAAATGTTTTTCCAGCTCTTAAAGAAACGCTGCTTCCAACTGGTAATGTACTTTCTGGATTTAAGTTGTTAGAAAATCCAAACGACGAGAGGCCATTTTGCGGCAACGTATATTTAGAAAATCCAAAATAATTTGGTCTTTTCTGCAATTGAAAATCTGATTGATTTACCGCATTGCTATTGATATTTGATCCGATTTCAATTTCGAATAATGAACGGCCTTGAAAATCTTTTGAAATAATATCAATATTTCCACCGGCAAAATCCCCAAACATTTGTGCGCTGTAAATCTTGTCGATTCCTATATACTGAATAATATCAGTTGGAAATAATTCTAAATCGATATTCTTTTTCTCAGTATCATTTGACGGAATTGGAAGTCCATTCAGAGAAGTTGAATTATATCGGTCACCCAATCCGCGAACGTACATTGACCCCGAGCCTTCTTCTTTACTAATCCCTGTAATTTTGGCTACAGCCGCAGCCGCATTGCCAACTCCTTTTTTGCTAAATTCTTCAGCGCCGATATGTTGTTTTATTTCAACTAGATTTTTCTGTTCCATCAGCAAAGCACTTTCCTTTTGTCTATTAACTCTCGTCTTTATTATGACCTCAATTAATTTATGACTTTCAGAATACATCGAC
>JBBSQV010000166.1:0-5313 GCA_038243675.1 Flavobacteriales bacterium | reverse complement strand
TTTTCCTGATGAAACCATCAATCATAATGAGAAATTTGGGCCTTACCGTCAGAGCGAACGAAAAGATTTATATAAAAAATACGCCGATCAACTGATCGAATCTGGAAATGCCTATTATGCATTTGATACTTCTGAAGCACTCGATGAAGCAAGAAAATCAACCGAAGCTAATGGTGGAAATTTTATTTACAACCACACCGTTCGTGAAAAACTAGACACTTCCCTTCTTCTCTCATCTGAAGAAATAAAAAACAGAATAGATTCTGGCGAAGATTATGTAATTCGATTTAAAACTCCTACTGACAAAATAATCGAACTTACAGATCTTATTCGCGGAAGCATAAAATTTGATACCAACCTACTTGACGACAAAGTCCTCTTTAAAAGTGACGGAATGCCAACTTATCATTTGGCAAATATTGTTGATGATTATTTGATGGTAACAAGTCACGTAATTCGTGGTGAAGAATGGCTTCCATCTATGCCGTTGCACGTAATGTTGTATGAAGCTTTTGGTTGGGATTGTCCAGAGTTTGCACATCTGCCCTTGATTTTGAAGCCTGTAGGAAACGGAAAACTATCAAAAAGAGACGGAGATAAGCTTGGTTTCCCTGTATTTCCTCTAGAATGGAAAACTGAAGAAGGCATTTCGTCAGGATATAGAGAAAAAGGATTTTTTCCAGAGACAGTTATCAACTTTCTAGCTCTTTTGGGTTGGAATGATGGTACTGACAAAGAATTATATACGCTTGAAGAACTTGTACAAAGTTTCGACCTTGCTAGAGTAAATAAAGCTGGAGCTAAATTTGACCCAGAAAAAAATAAATGGTTTAACCACCAATATTTGATTCAGAAAGATGATGAAGAACTTGCAAAAGCGTTCGCTCCTATTGTCTATGAAAAAGGAATCGATGTTGACTATACAACGTTAACTAGAATTGTTGGCTTGATAAAAGAACGTGCGAATTTTGTATCTGAATTTTGGGACCTTGGAGATTTCTTTTTTCAATCGCCGATAGAATATGATGCAAAAGCTTCGAAAAACTGGAAAGAAGAAACTCCAGAATTAATGAGAAGAACTTCTGAAGTACTTTCAAATATTGAGGATTTTACCTCTTTCAACATTGAAAAGATTATAAAAAACTGGATGACAGAAAACGAAATTGGAATGGGGAAAATAATGCAGCCTCTAAGATTGAGTGTTGTTGGAGCATTAAAAGGGCCACATCTATTTGATATTATCGAAATAATAGGAAAAGATGAAACTATCAAAAGAATTGATAAGGCGATCAAAGTTTTAAACTAAATTTTCTCATTTATTTATAGAAAACTCCTGAAACCATCAGGATTTTTTTTTATATCCTAAACTTGTCCTTCTAATCAATATAGCTGTACTATTTTTTGTAATTTAACGCTCATTATAAAACAAACAAAATTATGGTTAATATTCCCTTGGTAATTATCCTCATTTTAGGATTACTCGTTCTGTTTTCTGCTTTTTTTACGGTCAAGCAGCAGACATCTGCAATTGTAGAACGCTTTGGTAAATTTCATTCAATCAGACACTCTGGGCTTCATTTAAAAATTCCAATAATTGACAAAATCGCTGGAAGAATTAATTTGAAAATTACACAACTTGATGTAATGATTGAGACTAAAACAAAGGATAACGTATTCGTTAAACTTAAAGTTTCTGTACAATTTATGGTTATTAAAGACAAAGTGTACGATGCCTTTTATAGACTAGAATATCCTCACGATCAGATTACTGCTTATGTTTTTGACGTTGTACGTGCCGAAGTTCCAAAACTAAAATTGGATGATGTTTTTGAAAGAAAAGATGATATTGCAATCGCCGTAAAACGTGAATTGAACGAAGCAATGACAACTTATGGATATGATATTATCAATACTCTTGTTACTGATATTGATCCAGATATTCAGGTAAAAAATGCGATGAACAGGATTAATGCTGCAGATAGAGAGAAAACTGCTGCAGAATTTGAGGCTGAAAGTTCACGTATTAGAATTGTTGCAAAAGCAAAAGCCGAAGCTGAAAGTAAAAGGCTTCAAGGACAAGGTATTGCTGATCAAAGACGTGAGATTGCTCGTGGACTTGTAGAAAGTGTTGATGTGCTTAACAAAGTAGGTATTAACTCTCAAGAAGCATCTGCTCTTATTGTTGTCACGCAGCATTACGATACGTTGCAATCAATTGGATCTGATACAAATTCTAACTTAATTCTACTTCCAAATTCTCCACAAGCGGGAAGTGAAATGCTAAATAATATGGTTGCCTCCTTCTCTGCTTCAAACCAAATTGGTGAAGCGATGAAACGTGGAAACAGGAAAGAACGCAAAAAGAAAGAAGATTTTAAACCTTCTGATGATTACAAACAGTTGAAAGATCAAACAGATATTGATGAAGATAATGAAGAAGAACAAAATAGATTGTAATTTTTTTACCATAAAAAAAAGAGGCTTTACGCCTCTTTTTTTATTTTATATAAGTTGAACTAGTATTTAGATACTTGTTTCTTAAGTGATGATAACTTTTCTTCTAAGAAAGAAATTACATCTTCAGATTTGCTACTCAAATTATCTACTAGCTCATCGTAAGTTCCTTCAACATCAACATTAGAAACTTTATTTTTTAAATCTTTGTATTTAGATTTAATCTCGTCAGTTGCATCACAATACTGTCCTTTTATTTTCTTTCTAGTTTTCGAACCTTTTTCAGGTGCCATCAAAATTCCGATCCCTGCTCCGATTGCTATTCCTGCTACTAATGCTACTGCAACGCTTGTTCCTTTAGTCGACATAATTTAGTTTTTTTATGGTTATAAATTAAAGATACTAACAATTTGAAAAAGGCGCTGTTAATAAGCCGTTAAACTAAAAAATTAGTGGTAAAACTTGAAATGAGAGTGCCTACTTAGAAATAATTAATTGAGTTATAAATTGATACTAAAACTAGCAGAAAGTACCTTAAAATCGATTTATGACAGTCAATTTTCCAGAACAATTATTCTGAAATAGAATTTATTCTAAAATGATTCTAACAAAAAAAGCACCTCTTGCGAAGTGCTTCTTTGTTAGAATAATATTTTAAGCAATCGTGCTAACCGCAGCTTTCACTTTATCACTCTTATCACTTTCTTTCATCGTCTGCAAAAGTTCCGAAAATTGAAAATGTAATTCTGAGTGTTTTTCTAAAAGTTTTACAGCTTCAAGGCGAACAAATTCAGACTCACTCTTCAATGACATCCCGATTAACTTTTCGAGATTTTCTGTAGCGACATCTTTGCTTGTAATATGAGTATTATATTTAAGAAGCCAATTTGCAAAAAGCAATGAGCTCTTATTATTATTTGTATTCTTTTTGATTGCATTTTGAAGCAGACTAAAATCAGAAATAGTTTTAATATTGTCGGCGATTTTCGTTTCGATTATATTTTGCTCCTCCTGCCCTACTTTAAAGTATTTATTTATGTCTTTTAAAGAATTGTTTATGGCATTTTCTTCCTTTTTACCTTTCTCTTCCCAAGCATCTTTAAGTCCAACCGTTCTATTGAAAACCAATCCTTCAGCAGTCGAATCTTTGTCTACACAAAAATATCCAAGTCGCTGAAACTGAAATTTATCTTCGTTTTGAGCAGTTGAAAGACTAGGTTCTACAAATCCTCTCACAATTTTAAGCGAATCAGGATTGACAAATTCAAGAAAGTCTTTTTCTTTATGGGTATCTGGAGCTTCATCAACAAATAAACGATCGTAAAGCCTAATCTCCGCATCTATCGCGTGTTCTACCGTAACCCAATGAAGTGTTCCAGAAACCTTGCGTGTTGCTGCTTCTGTACCGCTTCCGCTAAGACTATCAGTATCATAAGTTGCGTAAATTTCGGTAATATTTCCATCTGCATCTTTTACTACGCTTTCACCTTTAATAATGTATGCATTTTTGAGACGCACTTCTTTTCCTAACGAAAGCCTGAAAAACTTAGCTGGAGCTTCTTCAATAAAATCATCTCTCTCTATATAAATTTCTCTGCCAAATGGAATTTTTCTGAAACCTGCTGCATCATCCTCAGGGTTGTTTTCGGCTTCAAGCCATTCCACTTTACCTTCTGGATAATTTGTAATAATAACTTTCACAGGATCAATAACCGCCATTACTCTCGGAGCAGTTTTGTTAAGATCTTCTCTAATACAAAATTCTAAAACCGAAACGCTGATAAGATTTTCTCTTTTTGCAATTCCAGTTGTATTAGCAAAATTTCTCAATGATTCAGGTGTAAAACCTCTACGTCGAAGACCAGAAATAGTCGACATTCTAGGATCATCCCAGCCGTCTACGTGCTTTTCTGTAACCAATTGAAGTAGTTTTCGCTTGCTTACCACAGTATGCGAAAGATTACGTCTTGCAAATTCTCTTTGTTTTGGACGTACATTATTGCTATCTGCAATTTGATCTAAGAACCAATCGTATAATTCTCTGTGAGGCAGAAATTCTAAAGTACAGAATGAATGTGTAATTCCTTCGATATAATCACTTTCACCGTGAGCCCAGTCGTACATTGGATAAATACACCAATCTGTACCAGTTCTATGATGAGATTTGTTTATAACTCTATAAATTATTGGATCACGCATTAGCATATTGACAGATTTCATATCAATTTTTGCCCTTAGAATATGCTTTCCTTCTGCAAATTCTCCATATTTCATTCTTTCGAATAAATCGAGATTCTCGGCTATACTTCTACTTCTATATGGACTATCTGTTCCAGGAGTCGTAGGAGTTCCTTTTTGAATTGCCATTTCTTCCGAAGATTGACTATCAACGTACGCCTTGTCTTGTTTGATCAGCATTACAGCCCAATCATACAATTGCTGAAAATAATCGGATGCATAGCGTTCTTCGGCCCATTTATAACCCAACCATTCAACATCTCTTTTGATGGCATCTACAAATTCTTGCTCTTCTTTGGCTGGATTTGTATCATCAAAACGAAGATTCACCGGCGCATTGTATTCTGCACCAAGGCCAAAATTCAGCGCAATAGCACTTGCGTGTCCAATGTGCAAGTAACCATTAGGTTCTGGTGGAAATCTAAAACGTAATTTATCTTGAGGAAGACCATTCTTTAAATCGTCTTCTATAATTTGTTCAATAAAATTTAATGATTTTTCTTCTGCTGACATATTCAAAAATTTGAATCGCAAAGTTACCAAAAATGTTGGGTTAATTCTCCATTCTTCACAGAGATAATAATCGTCAGACTGAATGAAATTTAGTACTTTTATCAACTC
>JBBSQV010000165.1:0-5333 GCA_038243675.1 Flavobacteriales bacterium | reverse complement strand
TGGTAAATCGTGCAAACCCTAACCAACCCAATATGAATTTAACCAGTTGGAAAGGTGCTGTAGTTAGAAAGCAAGATATTTACACCGCCAAAAATTATTTAACCGATGACGAACTAGATAGTCTGAATCGTTTTGTGGTGGTATTTCTAGAAACTGCCGAATTAAGAGCTAAAAACAGACAAGATATTACGATGAGTTTTTGGAAAACCAATGTGGATCGCATTATCGAATTTAACGACAAAAATGTACTGAACCATCTTGGTAAAGTGACTCATTTGCAAATGGAGGAAAAAGCAGATGCTGTTTATGAAAAATTCAATGCTCAAAGAAAACAACTCGAAGCCAAAAAAGCAGATGAACAAGATTTAGAAGAACTAAAACAATTGGAAAATCAAATTAAAAATAAACCCACAAAATAATTATGGGAAATCGAATGCCAAAACCTAACTTTCAAGAATTGTCAACTGCAATTAAAGAGACGGATGCGACGATTGCAGATTTCTGTGCTGAATTAGGAATCCAAACTCCATATTAATGACAACAGATATTTTACATAGCGAAAAGAAAAAGACATTGGTTCCGAAATTGCGGTTTCAGGAGTTTGATGGAGAGTGGAGCTATTCTCAGCTGAATAAATTTGCATCCTTAAATCCGAAGAATTCATCTCTTCCAGACTCTTTTGTTTATATTGACTTAGAAAGTGTTACTGATGGGTTTTTAGTTAAAGAAAACACAATCTCTAAAGAAGAAGCTCCTAGCAGAGCTCAAAGGGTACTAAGAAGAAAAGACATCTTATTTCAAACCGTAAGACCATATCAAAAGAATAATCTTTATTTTGAAAAAGACGGTAATTATGTTGCTTCAACAGGTTATGCTCAAATCAGAACTAAAAATAACACACAATTTTTATTTCATTTTTTGCATACTGAAAAATTTGTAGCCAATGTTATGTTGAGATGCACAGGAACTAGTTATCCCGCAATTAATTCAAGCGATTTATCAGAGATTACTATTTCTTATCCTGAACTAGCCGAACAACAAAAAATTGCATCTTTCTTATCTTCAGTCGATGAAAGTATTCAACAACTTTCTCGTAAAAAGGAATTATTAGAAAAATACAAAAAAGGTATTATGCAGCAATTGTTCTCTGGAAAATTGCGGTTTAAAGATGAGAATGGAAAGAATTATCCTGATTGGGAGGAGAAGAAGTTAAAAGAAGTGGCAGAAAAAAAATCTTCTAATATTTCTGCTAATAAAATTGAAGATAATTTTGGAAAATATATTATTTATGGAGCTTCAGGAGTTTTAAAAAACGTTGATTTTTACAAAGAAGAGGTTGATTATGTAAGTATAGTAAAAGATGGAGCCGGCGTAGGTAGATTATTATATTGCAAAGGGAAATCATCTGTTCTTGGAACGATGGAAATGATCAGGCCTAAAGGAATTGACACATATTTTATGTTTTGTTTACTGTCAAATATCGATTTCGTCAAATATATAACTGGCAGCACTATTCCGCACATCTATTTTAAGGATTATTCAAACGAGATTTGCGGAATTCCATCAATAAAAGAACAGAAAAAAATCGCAAATTTTATATCAAATATTGATATTAAAATAGAAAACACCAATCAACAAATCATTCAAACGCAAAATTTTAAAAAAGGATTGTTGCAGCAGATGTTTGTTTAGTTAATATTGTTAACAATCACACAAATAATAAACCTATAAGTTGATTAAATGAAAATAGATGCTATATTTGCACCGTCATTATTTGCTTTCCGCTACTCTGGAGAAGCAGATAATGAATATGATCGACTGATGGACAATTGGACAGATGTTAGCTATCTTAGACAATATGCAAAAGACAATTCTATAGAGAATATAAATCAATTTGTAAAAGACAGATTAAAAGATGCGGAACAGATACAAGATGTATTAGAGGAAATCACAACAAACAATCAACCTTTAGAATTTTATTTCAGAACACTATTTGATACAGAATCAGGGATTAAAATTCTTTCTTTACAAAAAGGAAAAATTAAAAAAAATGGAATTAGAATCTATGCTATTAAAATTGATACCAATTGCTTCGTTATTACAGGTGGCGCTATAAAGATGTCTCAAACTATGCAAGATCATCCCGATTCCAGTAATGAATTACTGAAAATAAATGCCGCAAAAGAATTTTTACAACAGAACTCCATATTTGATACTGATTCTTTTTATGAACTTATAAATGAATTAAAATGAGTAATATAGAAAAATTTACCGCTTTGGTTTCTTCTGAAAAAACCAATACAGTTACCAAAAACAGAGAGCGAATAAAAAATAGAGCGATGTTGAGAGAGTCTCAAAATATTGCTTTAAAGGTTCTTGATCGTTTGGAAGAATTGCATTGGACTCAAAAAAAATTGGCGGAAAAATTAGAAGTAAGTCCACAACAAGTTACCAAAATAGTAAAAGGGCAAGAAAACCTTACTTTGGAAACTCAGATAAGGCTTCAAAACATTTTAGATATACCAATCTTAGCTTCCTACTTTGACAAAAACAAGGTCAAAAGTACTTCAGAAGTTGCGATTACTACTACTGAAAAATATGTTGCTCCAAAAATGAAATATAGCGGTGAAAATGAAATTTTAGTAGCTAAAAAAGAAATTAAGATGGAATATAATCCATTATCTCAAAAATATAATTATTTCGAAAAAATAGCATAATGAAAGAGGAATCCGTAGGCTTCGCATTAGCGGCAATAAAAACTGAACAGTTTGCTTTATTTGAAGAAAATTTTTCTGCAAAAAAGGAAACAAACATCACAACTTCATTAGAGTTTAAAATTAATTTGGAACAAAAATTAATAGGTGTTTTTGCGGCATTTTCTTTTGAACAAGTAAAAAAAGTATTTATTAAAATACAAGTAAGTTGTCATTTTAATATTGACAACGATTCTTGGAGCTCGTTTCTACAGGATGAAATAATTGTAGTTCCACAGAGCTTTATTGCTCATTTAACAATGCTAACTATCGGCACTTCGCGCGGAATTTTACATACAAAAACTGAGGGAACAGAATTCAATAAATTTATTCTTCCCACCATTAATGTGAAGAGTTTAGTCGATAAAGACGCAGCATTTGACCTAAGTACGTAACATTTTTATAGTTAATTACAGAGATAATATGGCAAATCAGTCTGAAGCACAATTAGAAAACAACCTAATCAAGCAATTGCGTGATTTGGAATATGCATTTGTCAAAATTACAGATGGCGATGCTTTAGTTGATAATCTCAAGAAACAACTTGTAGTTTTTAATCAAACTAGCTTTTCTCAAAAAGAGTTTGATTCGATTCTAAATCATTTGGCAAAAGGAAATGTTTTTGAAAAAGCCAAAACACTTCGCGATCGATTCCAATTGAACAAAGATGATGGAACTTCATTTTACGTTCGCTTTTTTAATACAGAAGATAGCACACAAAATATTTATCAGGTAAGCAATCAGATTTCATTAGAAGGAAGTTATAAAAATCGTTTTGACGTTACGATTTTGGTCAACGGTTTGCCGTTGGTGCAAATAGAATTAAAACGTTCGGGTATTGAAATAAAAGAAGCTTTTAATCAAATCAATCGCTATCAATTACATTCTTTCTGGAGCAATCACGGATTGTTTCAATATGTGCAATTGTTTGTAATCAGCAATGGCGTCAATACAAAGTATTTGGCAAACAACA
The DNA here is from genome assembly GCA_038243675.1 of Flavobacteriales bacterium. Lineage (GTDB taxonomy): Bacteria > Bacteroidota > Bacteroidia > Flavobacteriales > Flavobacteriaceae > Flavobacterium. The sequence goes on along the minus strand of JBBSQV010000165.1, from coordinate 1,607 downwards.
AATTGCAATCCGTAAAGCAAACTTTCTTTTGGGCTGATGCCAATAATAAAAACGTCACCGATTTAAAGGATTTTACAGCAGCGTTTTTAAATACTGCACATCTTGGAAATATGATTGCGCATTATATAGTAATCAACGAAACCCACAAAGTAATGATGGTGCTTCGCCCCTATCAATATTTTGCTACCGAAGCGATTATTAAACAAGTTAAGACCACTACGGACAACGCTTACATTTGGCACACCACAGGTTCGGGAAAAACATTGACGTCTTTCAAAGCAAGTCAAATTTTGATGGAATTGCCAGAAGTGCATAAGGTTGTTTTTGTGGTGGACAGAAAAGATTTGGATTATCAAACGATGAATGAATTCAATGCGTTCAAAAAAGATAGTGTTGATGTCACGGATAATACACAGTCGTTAGTTAGACAATTGACAGATAATACCAAATTGGTTTTAACCACAATTCAGAAATTGAATAATGCTGTTTCAGATCGTTTCAAAAGTAGCATTGATACTTTACGAGATAAGAAGATTGTCTTTATTTTCGATGAGTGCCATCGTTCTCAATTTGGCGAAACCCACGGAAGAATTACCAAATTCTTTGAAAAAAGTCAGCTGATTGGCTTTACAGGAACTCCCATCTTTGCAGAAAATGCTTCTAAAAATGATTTAGGAAAGCGAACTACCAAAGATTTATTTGGCAACTGCCTTCACAAATATGTGATTACGGATGCTATTCGAGATGAAAACGTACTGCGTTTTGGGATTGAATATGTTGGGAAATATAAAAACAAAAGCAAATCGTTTATAGATATCGAAGTTGAAGATATTGATAAGCAAGAAGTTTTAGATTCGGAAAAGAGAATCACAAAAATCGTTGATTATATAATTGCATATCATAATCAAAAAACTTTCAACCGAGAATATTCGGCACTTTTGGCGGTAAGTAGTATTAAGAATGTAATTCAGTATTACGATATATTTCAGCAGAAAAAATTAGCCGGCGAACACGATTTACGTATTGCTACCATTTTTACTTTTGGTGCTAATGAAGAATCAGAAGACGCACAAGATTTTCTGCCTGGAGATTATGAATTTGATATGGCAGCTGAACCAAAATTGGGTTATCCAGCAAGTCATTCTAGAAATAAACTTGATCAATATATTGCCGATTATAATGAGATGTTTGGCACAAGCTTTTCGACCAAAGATGGTCAGCAGTTTGAGAATTACTTTAAAAATATAAGTCAGCGATTAAAAGACAGAGAAAAGCAAACATTCAATCACGATAAAGACAGACTGGATATTGTACTTGTGGTCAATATGATGTTGACAGGTTTTGATGCTAAGAAAGTAAACACGCTGTATGTCGATAAAAACCTAAAGCAACACGGACTTATTCAAGCTTATTCCAGAACAAATAGAATCTTGGGTGAGCAGAAGTCGCAAGGGAATATTCTAAGCTATAGAAACCTTAAAAAAGCCACCGATGAAGCAATTACTTTATTTTCGAATAAAGATGCTGTCGAAGTTGTCACAATGCCCGACTACGAACTTATCGCTGAGAAATTTGATGATGCTTTGACTTCGTTGCGAGAGATTACG
>JBBSQV010000164.1:0-5339 GCA_038243675.1 Flavobacteriales bacterium | reverse complement strand
TTGAAACTTCGTCCCAGTTTACAACATTAAAAAATGCTTGAATATAATCAGGTCTTCTGTTTTGATAGTGTAGGTAGTATGCATGTTCCCAAACGTCCATTCCTAAGATTGGAGTTCCTTTACAATCCATGTTTGGCATAAGTGGGTTATCTTGATTTGGCGTTCCGCATACAGAAAGTTTTCCTCCATTTACACATAGCCAAGCCCATCCGCTTCCAAATTGAGTTGCTCCAGCAGCAGCAAATTTCTTTTTAAATTCATCAAAAGATCCAAATTCAGAATCTATTGCAGATTTTAGTTCACCTGATGGTTCTCCACCACCGTCTGGTGACATAATTTCCCAAAACAAGTTGTGATTATAAAATCCACCTCCATTGTTTCGAACAGCTTTATTACTCATATCAAGATTAGCTAGTATTTCTTCAATAGACTTTCCTTCTAATTGTGTTCCTTCTATCGCTGCGTTAAGATTATTTGTATATCCAGCGTGGTGCTTGGTATAATGGATCTCCATAGTTCTTGCATCAATGTGTGGCTCTAGAGCATCGTAAGCGTACGGTAATTTTGGTAATTCAAATGCCATAATATGTTTTTTTAATGTGGTTATAAAATATTTTATTCAAATTTAAACATTTAACTTTGGAAAGAGAAGGCATTAAAGTTATTATTTTACCAAAGTTCAACCCTCAACTACGGTAAATACTGCGGTCAAATTGCGATTTTAGAATTATTAATATTTATTTCAAATTTTATCTCCTGCATTCTCTGCCACTATTTTAAAACCTATAATTGCAATATGCAAAGACCTTCATTTTCAATTTACGATGCTTCTGCCGGTTCTGGAAAAACTTATACGTTGGTTAAAGAATATCTCAAAATTCTTTTTTCTTCTAAAAAGAATGATGCGTACAAAAACATTCTTGCTATCACATTTACAAATAAAGCGGTTCACGAAATGAAAAGTAGGATTGTGAGCAGTCTTTCTGAATTGGCAAAGGATGAAGTTGGAGCAAAGACGCAATCCATTATGAAAGATCTGATGTGCGATGTGGGAATGACCGAGCAAGAGGTTCGTGAAAAAGCCAGAGCCATCATCAAGCACATTATTCACAACTACGCTGCATTTGACATTTCGACTATTGATAAATTTACCCACAAGGTAATCCGAACATTTGCTTTGGATCTTGACCTTCCGGTAAATTTTGAAGTGTCGTTAGATACAAGCGGTTTGCTTACCGAAGCTGTTGATGCTTTAATCTCGCAAGCTGGAGAAGATCCTCAGCTTACGCGATTGCTTGTCGATTTTACCATGGAAAAGACCGACGATGATAAAAGTTGGGATGTGTCTCAAGAAATTTTCAATACTGGAAGACTGCTACTAAATGAAACCGACCGAAAAGAAATTTTAAATTTTGATCACGTATCTCTTGAAGACTTTTCGGAAATTAAAAAAAGACTACATCTAAAGGTTACCGATATAAATGAATATTGCTCCCAATCTGCTTTGTCGTTATTAAAGTTAATTGATGATAATGGTATAGAGCGCGCTTCATTTTCTGGACAGTTTTTCATAAAACATTGTGGTTACATCGAAACAGATACTTTAAAATCTACTCATAAAAGATTTTATGAGCCAGAAGATATTAAGGTTTTGAAAAATTCTAAAGATACCGATGCCATCGAAAGTATCAAAAGCAACCTACTTTCAGGACTTTCAGATGTATATAAAAAATATCAAGAACGAGATTTTTTAAAAGCGTATCTCAAAAACATCATTCCTTTGTCGCTTCTTTCAACAATCAAAGTGGAGCTAGATAAAGTTCAAAAGGAGCAAAATGTACTTTCGATAGCAGAATTTAATAAACTTATCAATGACGAAATTCAGAATCAGCCAGCTCCATTTATTTATGAAAGGATGGGTGAGCGCTACAAACATTTCTTTATTGATGAGTTTCAGGATACGTCCGAAATGCAGTGGCTAAATCTTATTCCGCTGATTGATAATGCCACTTCAAGCGAAGATTTGTCGGGAGAGAAAGGTACGCTGATGATTGTAGGAGATCCTAAACAATCTATTTACCGCTTTCGCGGAGGTAAAGCAGAGCAGTTTATTAAATTAGTAAAAAAAGAAAATCCTTTCAGCAATCCCGAAGTTGAGGTTATTCCGTTGGGAATTAATTACCGAAGCCACGAACAAGTAATTAATTTCAATAATGAGTTTTTTGCTTTTATGGCGCATCAATTTGAAAATCTCGAATACAAAGATTTATACGAAAACCATTCAGCGCAAGCCTGCAATGAAAAAGAAGGCGGATTTGTAGAAATTTCGTTTATTCCAGAAATTGAAGTAGAGGACAACGACGAAGAAACTACGACGAAGACTGATTTATATCTCGATTTAGTATTAAAGAAAATAAATTCGTGTCAAAATCAAGGTTTTGAATATAAAGATATTGTGATTTTGACTAGAAGACGAAAAGAAGGTATTTCAATTGCTAATTTCTTAACTGAAAAAAGTATTCCAATCTTGTCTTCAGAAACTTTGATGATCGCAAATGCTAGCGAAGTTCAATTTTTAATTTTGGTTTTGCGATACCTTCAGAATAAGGAGGATCGAGATTCTAAGGCGCGGATGCTTTATCATATTAGCGAAAGCTTCGAAACAAATTTGGATAAACATGATTTTATAGCTGCAGGACTTTCAAAAGAAGATGAAACGGACTTACAGAAATGGTTGTTCGATTTTGGGATAAATCTTTCGTTTGCCGAATTACGTCAACAGTCCTTATATGATGTCGTCGAAATTCTTGTCTCTAGGTTAATTCCTAGAAATGAAAGCAATGCTTATATTCAGTACTTCCAAGATCTTGTTTTGGAAAGAGACGTTATCAGGCAAACAGGAATATCAGATTTCCTTATTTATTGGGATACCAATAGTCATACTTTAAGTATTCCTTCGCCCGAAGGCAATAACGCAGTTCGGATAATGACGATTCATAAAGCCAAAGGATTAGAATTTCCAGTGGTCATTTATCCATTTGCCGAAGAAGATTTTGCTAAACGTCCAAAAGGAAAATTTTGGATTGATGCTGATGAAAGTATTTTTGGTGCTTCCAAAGTATTGTTAGACGAAAACAAGGCATTGATGGATATGGGCGACGTGGCAGCAGCAGTTTATAACACAAAAATTCAAGAACAGACTTTAGATATAATTAATGTACTTTATGTAGCATTAACAAGAGCAGGTGAGCAATTATATGTAATTTCGAATATGAACAAAAAGAAAGATGGAACGATTTCGGAAACAAATCTTTCGGCATACTTTGTAAATTATCTAAAAGACAAATCTGTTTTTGATCCAGAACTATATTCCTATAGCTTTGGAAAACAAGAGAAAATATCTGCGCCAAGTCCAGAAACCGAGAAAAACAAAAGCATTAGCCTTGTCGAATTTCCACTTCAATCTACCGCCATCAAAATTGCACAACGAGAAGCGCTGATGTGGGGAAGTCCGCAACAAGATGCGATCGAGTATGGAAATACGATTCATGAAATTCTCGCTCTGATTAAAGTAAAAGAAGATATGCCGCTCGCAATCGAGAAAAGTTTGGAAAGCGGTCTGATTACAAATGTTCAAAAAGTAACTGTGCAAAATACTATCGAAGAAATTCTTGATAATGAAGAGTTGGTGGAATTTTTTAATTCTGATTATAAAGTTTTAAACGAACATTCTATAATACAGAAGGAAGGTACAACCGTCAAGCCTGATAGGGTTGTACTTAAAAGCGGAAAAGAAGCGATGATTTTGGATTATAAAACAGGAGTTTTTCAAGAAAGTCATAGAAGACAGATTGAACAGTATGAGGATGCTCTGCAGAAGATGGGTTACAGTATTTCTAAAAAGACGCTGCTTTACATTGGAAAAGATCTAAAAGTCTTAGATTTGTAAAAGTTGTAAAAGCATTATTAATTTAAAATAAACATTATGTACGGAGATATTAAAAATCACCTAGCAAAAGAGTTGCAAACAATCAAAGATAACGGGATTTTTAAAAAGGAACGAATTATCACTTCGCCACAAGGGCCTGAAATTACTATATCGACTGGCGAAAAGGTGCTAAATTTTTGTGCTAATAACTATCTGGGCTTGTCATCTCATCCAGAAGTTGTGCAAGCGGCAAAGGACACCTTAGATTCTCACGGCTTTGGGATGTCATCAGTACGTTTTATTTGTGGGACACAAGACATTCATAAAGATTTAGAGAAAGCGATTGCAGAATTTTATGGTACAGAGGATACTATTCTTTACGCTGCTGCTTTTGATGCGAACGGAGGAGTTTTTGAACCCTTATTTACAGAAGAAGATGCAATTATCTCTGATTCTTTAAACCATGCATCTATTATTGACGGTGTAAGACTATGTAAAGCAAAAAGATACCGCTACGCAAATAGCGATATGGCAGATTTAGAAAAGCAGCTTATTGCTGCTGATGAAGCTGGAGCACGATTTAAAATAATTGTTACAGACGGAGTTTTCTCGATGGACGGAATTGTTGCTCCGTTAGATAAAATCTGCGATCTAGCAGATAAATACGACGCTATGGTAATGGTAGACGAATGTCATGCCGCAGGATTTATGGGAGCTACAGGAAAAGGTACTATGGAAGCCAAAGGTGTAATGGGTAGAGTAGACATTGTAACAGGTACACTTGGTAAAGCACTTGGCGGTGCAATGGGTGGTTATACAACAGCAAATAAAGAGGTGATTGAACTTCTTCGTCAGAGATCTAGACCTTATCTATTTTCAAACTCATTGGCTCCGGCGATTGTTGGTGCATCTCTTAAAGTTTTTGAACTTCTTAAGAAAGATACAAAGCTTCGAGACCAGTTGGAATGGAACACAAACTACTTTAAGAAAGGAATTATAGATGCTGGATTTGATATTATCGACGGCGATTCGGCTATTGTTCCGGTAATGCTTTACGATGCAAAATTATCTCAAACAATGGCAGATGCTTTGCTAGAGAAGGGCATTTATGTAATTGGATTCTTTTTTCCAGTTGTTCCAAAAGACAAGGCGCGAATCAGAGTGCAATTATCGGCCGCACATACAAAAGAACATCTGGACAAAGCAATAAAAGCATTTATTGAGGTGGGTCAAGATTTAAACATCATAAAAACAGCAAAGTAATCTAAAATTTATGTTATTTTTTAACATTTGCCTTTGTTGGTATTATTTAAGACATTACTTTTGTCGCATAACTTTGTAACTAAAAAATAAAATCAAGTATGAAACATTTAAACAAATTTGTTGCTGCTGCATTCATTTTTGCTGGATT
>JBBSQV010000163.1:0-5446 GCA_038243675.1 Flavobacteriales bacterium | reverse complement strand
CCACCGATGACATTGCGAGAAGCTTTGGAAACCACCAAAATTCACAGCGTGGCCGGAAAATTAAAAGAAGTAGGATTAATGAATCAGCGGCCGTTTCGCAGCCCGCATCATACAATTTCGAATGTCGCATTAGTAGGAGGAGGGAGTTTTCCGCAACCTGGCGAAATATCGATGGCACACAACGGAGTCTTATTTTTGGATGAGCTTCCTGAGTTTAAACGAGACGTTTTGGAAGTTATGCGTCAACCGCTGGAAGATCGTGAAGTTACAATTTCAAGAGCAAAATTTACAGTTACGTATCCGTCCTCATTTATGTTGGTGGCAAGTATGAATCCAAGTCCGAGTGGCTATTTTAATGATCCAGATTCGCCAAGTACATCTTCGCCAAACGAAATGGCACGTTATTTAGGAAAAATTTCGGGACCATTATTGGACCGAATAGACATTCATATTGAAGTGACTCCAGTTCCATTTGAAAAACTTTCTGAGGAGCGAAAAGCCGAAAGTAGTGCCAGTATTCGAGAGCGCGTAACTGCCGCGAGGGAAATTCAGAGTGCCCGTTTTGCGGAAATGGATACAATAAATTACAATGCTCAAATGTCAACACGAAATATTAGAGAGTTTTGCAAGTTGGAAGAAACATCATTACAGTTGTTAAAAACCGCGATGGAACGGCTCAATCTTTCAGCAAGAGCTTATGATCGAATCTTAAAAGTGTCGCGAACGATAGCTGATCTTGAAGCTTCAGAAAATGTAACCTCCACACATATTGCGGAGGCTATTCAGTATAGAAGTTTGGATCGGGAAGGTTGGCTTGGATAGATTATCGCATACCAGCAAACGTATCGCCTTGAGATAAATCGCCCGTTTTATATCCTTTTGTAAACCAAAACATACGTTGTTCAGATGATCCGTGTGTAAAGGAATCGGGTACAACTTGTCCCTGTGTTTTTCTCTGGATCGCATCGTCACCCACAGCATTTGCTGCACTTAACGCTTCTTCAATATCTCCAGGCTCCAATACATTATTCATTTTCTGATTGTAATGAGTCCATATTCCTGCGTAAAAATCCGCTTGAAGTTCAAGAGCTACAGAAAGTCTATTTCCTTCAGATTGCGATGCTCCTTGCTGTGCTTTTCGCATTTGGTCTGATGTTCCAAGCAAGGTCTGAACGTGGTGCCCAATTTCGTGCGCAATTACATAAGCGATGGCAAAATCACCACCTTGAGCCCCTAATTTATTTTTAAGTTCATCAAAAAAAACAAGATCCATATAGACAGTTTGGTCGGTTGGACAATAAAAAGGTCCTGAAGCTGAACTTGCACCACCACACGCAGTTTTTACACCATCGCGGAAGAGAACTAATCTTGGCTCCTTGTATGTAGCGCCATTTTCTCTGAAAATTTTTCCCCACACATCTTCGGTATCAGCAAGCACAGTACTCACAAACTCGCCCATTTCCCTATCCTCCACAGTCAGCTCAATGGTTTGTCCGCTCTGATTCCCCTGTTCAAGTTGTTGCTGAACACTATTGAGAAGTTCGCCAGAATCTCCGCCAGAAAGTGCATTAATTATTAAAAAAATAATTCCAATAATTCCACCACCAGCCGCTAATTTTCCGCCCGAAACACCTCTACGGTCTTCCATATTACTACTTTGTCTTCTGCCGCTCCATTTCATATTGTTTTTAGTTTTGGTTATCGATTGTAAAAATCTGCAAATAATCCTGCTATATTGTTATGCAATTTAGAATATAATGTATAAGAATATTATATTTCTATGAGAATTTTCCTTAGCATCGATGTTTTTCTTTTGGGTGTGTCCTATTTCCTGCTTTTAAGGAGCAGGAAATACGCCGGGCTTTCCGCTGTATCTTTTTTGTAAGCTTTGCATTCGCAAGCTCACAATAAAGGATGCCGCTTTTATCCCTCACACAATTCTTAGGAATGATGATTTCAAAAATGGAAAACTGATTTTCCTTTGAACCGTAGATCACTTAAAAAAAAACTGTTCCAATTAACTATTCAATTTCTGTCTTCAAACGAAGCAAAATGGTATACTATATCAGCTCAAAATTTAAAAATTCGACATACAGTATGATTAAAACTAAAAAATCCCTAGACAATAGGGATTTGATTTTCTTACTAAAGAATGAAGCTTCTATTTTTTTGATTTATCAATTTTATCAGTCATAATTTCATATTGACGCTTTTGATATTCCTGACACATCGGTATAATCGCTTCTGGAAAAACAGTTCGGAAAGTGTGCTCCTTCATCGGAATCACTTCTACCATTTTGTCAATCATTCCCTGTGGATCAAATTGATTTTCTGCCATTCCAACGGCAGCTTTTTCGATATCTTTTTTCGATGTAAAATTCTCATCTTCATCAAACCATTGCTTGTAAGTGTCGTACATTCTGTCATTAAATCCAGTTTTAAAAGGACCTGGATTTATTGTAGCTACGGTAACTCCAAAAGGCTGAAGTTCATCTCTCAAACATTGCACGATTGCTTCAAGTGCGTGTTTCGACGCGTTATAAGGTCCTAAAAAAGCACTTGTAGTAAGCCCAGCAACAGACGAAACAAAAATTACTTTCCCTTTTCCTTTTTTGACCATTTTCTTTATAAATGGCTGTGAGAATTCCAACGACGAAAATGCATTGGTTTCCATGACATCTCTCATAAGATCTACCGGTATTTCTGCCAAAGGTCCAGTATGACCTATTCCAGCGTTATTGACCAAGATATCAATATCGTATTTATACGCTTTTTCACAATCTAAATAATCCAAAATATCAAGTTTGATCAACTCAATATTATCTTTATATTTTGCATCTTTCAGATCTTCAGTAAATCTTGACATCTGCTCCCAAGTATGCACCGCTGCAATAACTTTATGTCCTTCTTCTGCCAATCCAATCGCAGCTCCTTTTCCTAAACCCGAACCTGCACCCGTAATTAAAATAGTTTGCTTTTTCATAATTTTTAATTTTTTTGAAGTTCAATTTACAGATTTGAACGCAATGGCAATTTGTCTTTGGGATATTTTTAGGAAAATTATATTTTGGGTGTGTCGTATTCCCTGCTTTTAAGGAGCAGGAAATACGCGGAGATTTTAAATTAGAGCCATATAGAATATTCAATTAGATTAATATCTAATCCTGAGGGGAATTTAAATTTAGAGATTTTTAGATATTTTTTGATAATAATTAATGGAATTAGGTAGAAAATTTTGCAAATCTGCTTTGATCAAAATCTCCTCCAAAACCCAAGCCTTCAATACTCACGAATTCCCCTAGCCCCGATTGCAACGCAAATCCCTGAGTAGGGATTTGCCTTTTTGGCAGCAGCGGCAGACAAGAGCGACTGAAGGAAGCTCCTTGAATGACGACTGATGCGGCAAATGCCCGCTCAGGATTGTAGTGGAAAGCGGGATAAAGCTCCTTAAAATAAATCGTCTATAAATTATTCGGAATGTTGTTCCAAATAGGATCAGATGGGGGAGAAGCCACGACCTGCAAGGGTTCCTTGGTCACGGGGTGGATGAGATTCAGTTTGCGGGCGTGCAAATGTATGCCGCCATTGGTATTGCTGCGGTCAAAACCATACTTGAGATCGCCCTTGATGGGACTGCCAATTGCCGAAAGTTGCGCGCGAATCTGATGGTGGCGACCGGTGTGCAAATCAAGTTCGAGAACGGTGTAATTGTCGAGCTGCGTTATGGTTTTGTAACTTAAACTAGAGAGTTTGCTCTCGGGAACTTCTTTGAGATGCGCCTTGGAAGTATTATTTTTCTCGGTGCGCTTGAGGTAGTGAGTGAGGGTCGCTTCGGGAGTAGCGGGCTTGTTTTTGACCACCGCCCAATAGGTCTTTTGGGTCTCGCGATTTTTGAAAAGTTCATTGAGACGGGTGAGTGCTTTGGAAGTTTTGGCGAATAGAACAATGCCCGAAGTGGGCCTGTCCAAACGGTGTACAACGCCCAGAAATACTGCTCCGGGCTTGTCGTACTTATCCTTTATATATTCTTTTACAACATCTGAAAGTGGCTTGTCATTGGTCTTGTCGCCTTGAACAATATCGCCCACGCGCTTGTTGATTACAATGATATGATTGTCTTCGTAAAGCACCTGAAGATTTGCTTTGGTAGAAAATATTTTCATTCTAAGTCGTAAATTCTCTGATTAATATTGTTCGCTAGCGTTCGGGAAATCTGAGCTTTTGACATCTTTGACGTAGTTGCCGATTGCGGCGGTCATATCATCGTAAAGATTCAGATAGCGACGTAGAAAACGAGGATTGAATTCATTGTTCATTCCCAACATATCGTGGATTACCAATACTTGACCGTCAACGCCGCCACCAGCACCGATTCCGATTACGGGAATGGAAATACTTTCGGCAACCTTTTGGGCAAGATGTGCTGGAATCTTTTCCAAGACAAGTGAGAAACATCCAATACGCTCAAGCATTTTGGCGTCTTCGATTAGTTTGTCTGCTTCTTCATCTTCCTTTGCACGAACGGTGTAGGTTCCGAATTTATAAATAGATTGTGGTGTCAATCCCAAATGTCCCATTACTGGGATTCCAGCGTTTAGAATCTTCTTGATGGAATCTTTGATTTCGCTTCCACCTTCCATTTTCACAGCGTGGCCGCCGCTTTCTTTCATAATTCTAATCGAAGACCGAAGTGCTTCTTTGGGATCTGACTGATAGCTACCAAAAGGTAAATCGACCACTACTAAAGCTCTTTTTGTACCACGAACCACACTTGAAGCGTGGTAAATCATTTGGTCTAATGTAATAGGAAGCGTTGTTTCGTGTCCCGCCATTACATTTGAAGCCGAATCTCCTACAAGTATGACATCGATTCCTGCCGAATCTACAATTTGTGCCATTGTAAAATCGTAAGCTGTAAGCATTGAAATTTTCTCTCCATTTGCTTTCATTTCGATCAGAGACTTTGTAGTAATTCTTTTATAATCTTTTTTAGCTACCGACATAATTTTAATTTTTGGTAATTTATTTATTAAGGAGACAAAATTGATGTCTTTGAGAATGGTTTGATTTTTAGACTTTGCCTTTTTGAGCTGTTGATGACTCAAGATTTTTTTACTGAATTCAAATCTGGAGCACTTCCGCCTTGCATAATGTCCTTTAGTGCTTTTTTAAGAGCTCGGATTTTGGTCTGTTCTTCTTTAGATATTCTTGACTTATCTTTCATGGTATTATAATTTTATAAAGGTTAAAAAGATTATCGAACAGTTAATTATATCTTTTGTTGCTATACATCAAGATTCTACAAAACTGTTAACCGAAAACTGTCAACTGTAAACTGTCAACCGTAAACTACTTAACAATCTGCCATATTTACCGCTACTGCCAATCCACCTTCTGATGTTTCTTTGTATTTGGTATTCATATCTTTTGCGGTTTGCCACATTGT
>JBBSQV010000162.1:0-5533 GCA_038243675.1 Flavobacteriales bacterium | reverse complement strand
GGCTGAATAATTAAATCTGATATCTCGTCAAAACGTTGCTTAACTATTTGTAGTCTATCTAACATCGTGTGTTTCTTTCTTTATATAGGAGTGCAAATTTACGAAAAAATCGTTTATAGTTTGTGTTGTTCTGTATAATAGTGTCTTAATAAAAAAATGCAGGTCAAAAAAGTTGAGAATTTCATCCTTTTCGACCTGCAAATTTAAATAATTAACTATTTACTATCCGCATTTAGACGATCCACAGTTTTTACAAGTAAGACAACCTTCTTGATACATCAATTGAGTTGAACTACAGTTTGAACATTTTTGACCAGCGACATCAGTACCGTCTGGAACATATTTCTTTAATGCTCTGGCAACACCATTTTTCCAAGTGTTGATAGATTCAGTGCTTAATTGTAAGCTATTGATTAGGTCTACAACGTTCTGAATTGGCATTCCGTGACGTAAAGTTCCCGAAATCAGTTTGGCATAGTTCCAATATTCTGGATCAAATTTATGAGACAATCCTTCGATCGTGGTTTTGTACCCTCTTAAGTTTTTATACTGAAAATCATAACGGCTACTGCCATCTTCATTTCTATTTTTGATAATGCTTCCTTCGGTTACCCATCTTGGAATCAAAATTCCATCTTCGTCATCAGATAATCCTGTGAAAATTTCATAAGGACGATCATCAAGGATTCCGATAAAAGCAATCCATTTTTCTTTATTATTTTGAAATCTAACGATATCAGCTTCCAAAACTTGAGGTCTTTTTGAAGTAAATACCGTTGAAACACTCGCAGAAGATTCGTCTTCTGATTTGTCTTCTTTTTTAGTTTCATTCGAAATTAAAACTCCCGATCTAGATCCATCTCTATAAACAGTCACACCTTTGCAACCTTCTTCCCAAGCTGTTCTGTATAATTGATCTACAAGATCTTCGGTAGCGTCATTCGGAACGTTGATTGTAACTGAGATTGAGTGGTCAATCCATTTCTGAATTGCGCCCTGCATTTTCACTTTGCTCAACCAATCAACATCATTTGAAGTTGATTTATAATAAGGAGATTTTTCGATGATTACATCTAGCTCTTCGTTAGAATAATTGATTGTTGTATCAAAATTATTTACTTCCATCCATTGTTTGAATTTGTGGTGGAAAACAACATATTCTTCCCAAGAATCTCCAACCTCATCAACGAAATCTACACGAACGTCTTTGTCATTTGGATTTACTTTTCTTCTTCTTTTGTAAACTGGCATAAATACTGGCTCAATTCCAGAAGTGGTTTGCGTCATCAAACTTGTGCTTCCAGTTGGAGCAATTGTAAGAAGTGCGATATTTCTACGACCGTGCTCCAACATATCGTTGTAAAGCGCTGGATCAGCATCTTTAATTCTCATTAAAAATGGGTTGTTTTCTTCTCTTTTTGAATCATAGATTGCGAAAGCACCTCTTTCAGCAGCCATTTCTACAGATGCTCTGTAAGCAGCAAGTGCCAATGTTTTATGTACTTCTACAGAGAATGCTGTACCTTCTTCACTAGCGTATCTAATTCCAAGAGCTGCAAGCATATCACCTTCGGCAGTGATACCAACACCTGTTCTTCTTCCTTCTTCAGCTTTAATTCTGATTTCTGTCCAAAGATTGCGCTCCGTTCTTTTGATTTCTTCATCTTCTGGATCTGCATTAATTTTTGCAAGAATTGCATCAATTTTTTCCAATTCAAGATCGATGATGTCGTCCATCATACGTTGTGCTTTGTTCACGTGTTTTTTGAAAAGTTCAAAATCAAACGAAGCGTCTTTTGTAAAAGGATTGTTTACGTAAGCAAATAAATTGATGGCAAGAAGACGACAAGAATCGTACGGACATAATGGTATTTCGCCACAAGGATTTGTTGATACTGTTTCGTATCCTAGATTGGCGTAGCAGTCAGGCAGTGATTCATTTATGATTGTATCCCAAAATAAAATTCCTGGCTCAGCAGATTTCCAAGCATTGTGAACAATTTTTGACCAAATTTTACGCGCTTCAACGTCTTTTGTAAAGACAGGAGTTTGGCTATGGATCGGATATTTTTGAGTGTATTTTTCGTCATTTTTTACAGCTCTCATAAACTCATCGTCAATTCGAACCGAAACGTTTGCTCCTGTAATTTTTCCTTGCTCTAATTTAGCATCGATAAAATCTTCTGAATCTGGATGGTTTATAGAAACTGACAACATCAAAGCTCCACGTCTTCCATCTTGCGCCACTTCTCTAGTTGAATTTGAGAAACGCTCCATAAACGGAACAAGACCTGTAGATGTTAATGCAGAATTTTTTACAGCTGATCCTTTTGGACGGATGTGAGAAAGATCATGTCCTACTCCACCGCGCCGTTTCATTAGTTGCACTTGCTCTTGGTCAATTTTCATAATTCCTCCGTAAGAATCACTTTTTGATCCATTACCAATTACGAAACAATTTGACAAAGATGCTATTTGGTAAGGGTTACCAATTCCAGTCATTGGACTTCCTTGAGGAATGATATAATTGAAATCTTTGATCAGATCAAATATTTCATCTTCGCTCATTGAATTTGGATAACGAGCATCAACTCTCGCAATTTCACTTGCAATTCGACGGTGCATATCATTTGGATTTAATTCGTAGATATGTCCTTCAGAATCTTTCAATGCATACTTGTTAAGCCACACTCTAGCAGCTAAATCATCACCTTTAAAGTAGTCTAAAGACGCTTTAAAAGCTTGATCATTAGTGTATTTTGTAGTTTTTTCGGCAGTTAATATATTTTCCATAGGATTCTTATTTGGTAGACAACAAAGTTATCAAAACTTCAACATTTTAAACCTATTATTTTTAAAGATATCAACAAGTTATCAAATATAATTTGTAAGTAATTCAATTTCAGTATATTAGCTTTCTTTAGTTATGTAAAAGTTTACAAATTATTTTACTTTCTAAATTTCCTATTAAACTCAAATATATATTTTAAAACTAATGAGCGTTAGAGGAATGTCATTAATTGAGCAAAAAAAATCCCGAAACAGAGGCGTTTCGGGATTTTTATGATATTTTATAATTGCTTAATTCTTAACTGGAATATTTTCCAAAATCTCTAAAAGATACTTCCAAAATTTCTGAGAAGATTTTATACTTGCACGTTCATCCGGAGAGTGAGCTCCTTTGATTGTTGGTCCAAAAGATATCATATCCATTTCCGGATAATTTGTCCCTAAGATTCCACATTCTAATCCTGCGTGACAAGCAACAACATCTGGTTTATCTGTATTTTGTTTTTGATAAATATCAACTAAGACGTCAAGAATTTCAGATTTTACATTCGGAGTCCATCCAGGATAAGATCCACTTAAATCTACTTCACATCCAGTTAATTCAAAAGTAGAACGAAGCGCATTCGCCAAATCCATTTTTGAACTTTCTACAGATGATCTTGTAAGACATTTAATTTCTATCGAACCATCCTTGATAATTACTCTAGCAACATTATTAGATGTTTCTACAAGGTCTTCCATATCCGGGCTCATTCTGTAAACACCATTATGTGCTGCGTATAGCGCTCTGATGATTCCTTCTTGAACTCCAAGATCCATAACTTTTGCGGGAGTATCACATTTTTCGATTGTGATCGAAAGGTTTGGCTCCATCGTATGCAATTCAGTTTTGATGTCAGCAATTAATTCTTGCATATCAAAGACATAAGCTTCATCGTATATAGCAGAAATAATTACGGTAGCATTACTCTCTCTCGGAATAGCATTTCGCAAACTTCCTCCATCAACCTCTGCAATCTGCAGTCCGAAGTTATCAAAACCATCAAAAAGCAGGCGGTTCATAATTTTGTTAGCATTACCCAAACCTTTGTGGATATCCATTCCTGAGTGACCTCCATTTAGACCTTTCACAGAAATTTTGTAGCCTACTGAATTTTCAGGTGTTTCTTCTTCGTGATATCCGCGAGTAGCAGTAACATCAACTCCTCCAGCACAACCAATATCAATTTCCGTATCTTCTTCTGTATCTAAATTTAGTAAAATCTCTCCTTGAAGAATTCCACCTTTAAGATTTAGAGCGCCAGTCATTCCAGTTTCTTCGTCAATCGTAAATAACGCTTCGATTGCAGGATGCGCGATATCTTTACTTTCCAAAACTGCCATAATCGCCGCAACACCAAGACCGTTATCAGCACCTAAAGTGGTACCTCTAGCACGAACCCAGTCACCATCTACGTACATATCGATTCCTTGTTTGTCGAAATCAAAATCTGTATCAGCATTTTTTTGGTGCACCATATCCAAGTGACCTTGCAAAACAATTGGTTTGCGATTTTCCATTCCCGCGGTAGCAGGTTTTCTAATAATGACATTGCGAATCTCATCTTCGAAAGTTTCTAAACCTAAACTCTCTCCAAATTGTTTTATAAATGCAATTACACGATCTTCCTTTTTTGAAGGACGCGGCACAGCATTCAAATCTGCAAACTTATTCCAAAGCACTTTAGGCTCTAAATTTCTAATTTCTTGACTCATATATATGTTTTAAAAAATTATTGTTAGACAATTCAACAAATATAAGAAACTCGAAAGCAGCAAGATATTATATTCTATTTTTCTTAGTAAAATTCCTTAATTTTAAACTCTTAAATAAATTTTTAGCTTTCGCTAAAAGACAAATTCTCAAGGGATAATTATCGCAAATGAACAACACTACTATTAAGAAATACTTCTTCCCTTCTTTGTTATTGATAAGTGTCGTTGTAGTTCAAATTCTATCGGCTTTTCCTGGATTTATCGAAAAGTACTATAGCAATTTTCTTTTTCAATATATTTCGAAAGCCTTGCGATTCAGTTTTGGTTTTCTACCATTCTCTTTTGGAGATGTCATTTATATTTCAATAATATTATATCTGCTTAACTATTTAGTGATTTCGATAATTCGAAAAAAAAAATGGACAATTAAACAGTCACTACTAAAGGTCTTATCTGTTTTAGGTGTTTTCTATTTTTTATTTAATTTTTTATGGGCTTTAAATTACCATCGACTGCCAATTACTGAAAGATTAAATTTCTCCACGGATTATACTTCTACTGAACTTCTGGAGTTCACCGAAATTTTAATTCAAAAGACCAACGCTCTTCAAGAGAAAATAACTGCAGACAGAGACAAAATCGTTATTTTCCCTTATACAAGTTCAGAAATGTACAAGTTGAATTTGGCAGGCTATAAAAATTTAGAAAAAGAAAATTTAGAATTTACTTATTCAATTATAAGTGCGAAAAATTCCATTTTCTCTGTTCCTCTGAGTTATATGGGTTTTGCAGGATATTTAAATCCTTTTACCAATGAAGCGCAAGTAAATTCAGAAATGCCGAAATATTCGATCGCTGCAACGGCGAGTCACGAGATGGCACATCAAATTGGAATTGCCTCGGAAAGTGAAGCAAATTTTGTGGGCTTTCTTTCAACAGTTCATAATCCAGATAACTATATCAAATACTCGGGCTATACAATGGCTTT
>JBBSQV010000161.1:0-5574 GCA_038243675.1 Flavobacteriales bacterium | reverse complement strand
CGTAGATTAGCGGCAGAATAAGCAATACTGCAAAAGTTGAAAATAGCAGTCCGCCAATTACCGCGCGACCTAATGGTGCAATCTGATCACCACCTTCGCCGTGTCCAATTGCTAGCGGAAGCATTCCTGCAATCATCGCAATAGTCGTCATAATAATTGGTCTGATTCGTAACGAAGCCGCTTCACGAGCTGATTGCATCGCATTACCATTGTGCTTGCGGAGTTGCTCGGCATTTGTAATAAGCAAAACTGCGTTGGCTATCGATACTCCAACCGCCATAATGATTCCCATATAGGACTGAAGATTTAGGGTTGCGCCAGTAATCATCAACAATATGAGTGACCCTAAAACTACTGCAGGAACTGTGGTTACAATGACCAAAGCTGTTTTGAAATTCTGGAAGTTTGCGGTCAACATCAAAAGAATGACAATAATTGCGAGTAATAATCCAAATTGTAAACTTTCCATTGTGTCTTTCAAAACTGTGGTCAATCCAATTTGATCAATGAACAATCCTTTTGGAAGTTCACCCAGATTTTCTATACTTTTCTGAACAGCTTTACTTGCGGTTCCCAAATCATTATCGTGAACGTTTGCCGTTACCGATAAGTACGGACGTGCTCCGATATTATCATTCTGACCGTGAGTCGTGGTTGGTGTAACAACTGCAACATCACTCAATACTGGTCTTGATTGATTCTTAAGCAAAGGAATCTGCAATAAATCACTTTCACTTTTCATCTGATTCAGCGGTACTTGCACTTGTACACTATAGGAGAAACCTGCTTTTTCATCAATCCAAATATTCTTGTCTGTATATTGAGACGAAGAAGTAGAGGCAATAAGTGACTTCGAGATATCATTCATATCCACTCCTAATTGTGCGGCGCGAACTCTATCAATGTTAATATCAAGCGCGGGGTAATTGATTGGTTGCGCAATCTGAATATCTCTCAGATAATGCACCTGATTCATATTTGCCATCAATAACTTCGCATATTTTTCGTTTTGCTTTTTATTTTTTCCTGCAATTCGAACTTCGATAGGAGTAGGCGAACCTTGACTTAAAACTTTATCGGTAAGATCAATTGGCTCAAAAGAGATTTTCACGTCTGGCAAAGCAGCTTTAATTTTAGCTCTTAGTTGATCTTTAAAATCATCCATTTCTACATCGTATTCTTTCAAAGCAACTTGAAAAACAGCTTCGTGTGGCCCTGCAGTAAATAGGTAAATTGGCGATACTGAAAATATTCCAGGGTGCTGTCCAACATAAACCGATGAGATTTGGATATGATCTTTCCCAACCATATTTTCAAGTTCTTGTAGCAGCAATTTTGCTTTATCTTCCGTCACTTCTAGTCGTGTTCCATCGGGAGCGCGCATTCTCATTTGGAATTGTGATGAATTTCCTCTCGGGAAAACGTCTTGTCCAATTGTTCCAATAAGTATTGCAACCAAAGCAACCGAAGCTACTAGATAAATAATACTTGCCATCCTTTTGTAAACCAGCAACTGATGAATCAGTTTCATATAGCCATTTCTGAATCTTTCAAAAAAGCTGATTTTACCATCATTATTAAAATCTTCTCGCTGAACCAAAATACGTTTTTGATTCATTGTATCTTCTTCCGATTCCACCGTCAATCCTGAATCTTCAAAGATTTCTTCATCAGTAGAAGTCTTTGCAGATTTGTGCTCTTTCATCAACCAGTTTGCCAGTACTGGCACAAATGTTTGAGAAAGCAAAAACGAAATTGTCATTGCAAACCCTATCGAAAGTGCCAATGGTAAGAATAATGCTCCTGGAATTCCAACCATCGTAAAGGCTGGAGCAAAAACCGCTAGAATACAAAGTAGAATCAATAATTTTGGAAGTGCAATTTCCTTACAAGCATCCCAAATGGCGAGTGCCTTCGGTTTGCCCATATCGAGATGCTGATGTATGTTTTCTATGGTAACCGTACTTTCGTCAACCAGAATCCCGATTGCTAGAGCAAGTCCACTTAATGACATCAAGTTAATTGTCTGTCCAAATAATTTTAGGAACAATACTGATGATATAATTGCAATTGGAATGGTAAGAATTACAATCAACGCAGCACGTCTGTCTCCAAGAAATAGTAAAACCATCAATCCTGTAAGTGTCGCGCCAATAACGCCTTCAAGTACAAGACTCTTTACCGAATTTATTACGTGAACAGACTGGTCAAACTCATACGAAAGTTCGACATCATCGGGCAATGTGCTTTGAATTTTCGGTAACTCTTCCTTTAATTTTTCGACAACATCCCAAGTAGAAGCGTCTCCAGCTTTGGCTATACTAATATATACAGAACGTTTTCCGTTGACCAAAGCATAACCCGCAGTAATATCGGCACCGTCTTTTACAGTTGCCACATCACTCAAATAGAGATTTTCTACACCGTCTTTAAAAATCGGAATCTTTTCGAAATCTTTAATTTTCTTAATGGTGTTATTGGTCGGAATAATATAGTTGGTATCGCCTGCACGAAGATTTCCAGAAGGCGCGGTGATATTGTTATTTTTAATCGCGGTTACCACTTGCTCAACGGTCAGTTGGTGCGAACGAAGCAAATCAGGATTTACATTTATTTCAATTGTTCTCGGGCTTCCGCCAAATGGAGGAGGAGATAGCAATCCAGGAACCGCCGTAAAGGTTGACCGAACTTGCATATTTGCAATATCCTGAAGCTGGTCATTTGATTTGGATTTACTACTCAAAACCAATTGTCCGATCGGCAAAGACGAAGCGTCAAATCGAATTATAAAAGGCGGTTGCGATCCTGGAGGGAAACGCGACTGAATTCGGTTGGACAGCGCAGAAATTTCCGCAGCAGCTTGAGCCATATTCGTATCTTCATAATAGGTGACTTTCATCAGGGTCAATCCCTGAATATTTTTGGTATCGATGCTTTTTACACCATTTGCAAATGACATTACATTCACATAATTTTTGGCAAAATAAGCCTCCATCTGGTCTGGCGTATATCCTGCAAACGAGTGCGCAAGGTAGATTACTGGAAGGTTCATTTGTGGCAAAATATCAATCTTTACGTTTCGTACGGCGCCAATTCCGAAGAAGAGAAGTCCTGCAACAAGCACCATAATCGAAATTGGTTTCCGAAGTGCAAATCGAATCATATTCATAGTATTGTTGGGTTAAAATTCGTTCATAAATAGATTGATATCTCCAGTCGCGGCTGCCTTCATCAGCAAAGCTTGCCACACATTTGTGTAGATAATATCGCGATCAGTTTCAGCGCGGTTTAGTGCGTATAATGCTTGCGTAACTTCGGTTAGCGTGGTCAGTCCATTTTTGTAGAGAGTGCTTTTTTGCAAATATGCTTGAGCCGCCGCTTCCACTTGACGCGGTGCTTCGGCATAATTTTCCAATGCAAATTCCATAGTCGAATTCGCAGTATTTTGTTGAGTGCTTAATTCTAAAACCAACTGTTTATACTCCTCATTAACTCCATCTGAAATGATTTTTTGAGCTGATGCTTTTTTATCATTTCGGAAGAAATCGGAGAGATTCCATTTTAATCCAACTCCTAGCAAGTAATTTTCGCGACTTGGATTAATTCCGTCAAGATACTTTTCTGTAAAAGAAGTTTGATCCGCTCCATAATCGTCGTTGAATCCAGATGCGCGTCCTTGATATATTCCGAAAAGGCTAAGAGTCGGGAATCTTTCGGTTTTGAATAATTTTGTTTCGGCTTTCGCCAAATTGACTCTGCTTTCCATAAAAGCTGCCTGCGGATGAACCACTTCTGAAGCTAGATCTTGCGAGACGGCAAACTTAGGAATTGAACTTACAAAGGCAGTATCAAGCGTAAAATTATTGCTCTTACTTCCCATCAATGCCTGAAGTTGATTACTTTGCTTTCTCTTATTTTCTTTTATTTGATTCAACATAATTCGAGCCTGAGACACTTCGGCGAAAGCCACAGTAGAATCTACGCCAGCCAGAAGTCCGTTTTTTACTCTTACCGAAGCAAGGCGATGAAAAATTTCTGCACGTTCAAGATTTTTACCTTGTGAGATTTCAACTCTTTCGGCTGCCAAAAGATTTAAGTAAGCGGCTGCAATCCTAATACTGTGTTGAAATTTTTCTTGTTCGAGATCCAATAATGCTTTTTGAGAATGGGCTTTCGCCAAATTTATGCGTTGACGCAATCGGCCAAAGGCGTAAACATCCCAATTCATATTCGCCAGATAAAGTCCTCCGAAGGCAGCATTCCAATTCTGTGATTCCAAAATCGGCCCTGAAGAAGTTGCAGCAAGTCCACCGAAACCAAAAAGAGGCCCGTTTTGACCATTGACTGTTCCGTAATTATTTTGTGCGGCAATTGTAAAGTCAGGCAGCGCTTGCAGTCTTGACTGATCAACAGAAAGCTCAGAACTTTTGGCGTAAGCCGACTTCGCCTTAATAATCCCGTAATTTTCACTACCAGTTTCTACCGCTTTTTGCAGCGTCAAGACTTGAGAGAATCCTAAAAGCGGAAGCGTAAGTAGCGTGAATAAAGAAAGTTGTTTTGATATAAATCTCATTATAATCGTAGTTTGTCTCGCAAACTTAGACTCCGACTGCACAAAAAACGGAATTTAAATGACCAACGCAAGTAGTAAGTGACCAAATCAATTGGTCATATTTATTCGCTGAATTTTCAACAATAATCGTTACTTTGAAGACTTAAGTAAGTTGTTGTATGAACCTTAAATATAAATTTGCGCTAGAAAATAGATGGGGTCAGGAATTACTGATCATTGTGTTTTCGTTTGTGCTTTTTACTCTTAATGATTGGGTTTTTATCCAGAGTTGGAAAGGATTTAGCAATGGACTATTGTATTTCTTCGTTTTGTACGCACACGCGATGCTCAACAGATTTTTTCTCTTGCCTATATTATTAAAGAGACATAAACCAGCATTGTATTTATTACTTACCACAGTTTTGATTCTGTTGTTCACGCTTTTCCTTTTCGAAGCAACTACAGGATTTATTTATAAAAATTGTTTTCTTTATAAATCAGCCCATCAAAAAACCTATCAATTTCAGTTTGCAACCCTCGCAGGAACATTGGTTTGTATTTTGGGAACGATCCAAATTCTTGAACATTATCGAGATTTGAAAAACAAAACCAACAAAGTTCTATTGTCGAATGAAATTGAGTTAAAAGCGCTAAAAAATCAATTTAATCCACACTTTTTATTCAATACGATGAATACTTTGTACGGAATTTCGCTTCAGCATCCAGAAAGAACTTCGGATATGATAATGCAGGTTTCTCAATTGATGCGTTATCAGGTAGAGCACGGCGAACGAGAATTCGTTTCGTTAGAAGATGAAATCCAGTTTATATCAAGTTATATAGGGTTAGAAAAAGAACGAGTTGGTTATCGATGCGATATCGATTTTGATTATAAATGTGACCGAGAAGATATTTATAAAATTTCGCCAATGTTGTTGATTAATTTTATAGAAAATGCCTTTAAACACGGAACAGCAACTGTCGAAAAGTGCTTTGTAACTATTTCGATCTAAGTTAAAAAT
>JBBSQV010000160.1:0-5609 GCA_038243675.1 Flavobacteriales bacterium | reverse complement strand
GAATATGGCTCCTTACATATATATGGAACGTAATGGTATACACATTATCAACCTATATAAAACAGCTGCAAAAATAGAAGAAGCGCAAGACGCTCTTGCAAAAATTGCAGCATCAGGTAGAAAAGTATTATTTGTAGCTACAAAAAAACAAGCTAAAGATATCGTTGCAGAGAAAGCAAAAGCAGCTAACATGCCATACATCACTGAAAGATGGCCTGGTGGAATGCTTACAAACTTTGTAACAATTAGAAAAGCTGTAAAAAAGATGTCAACAATTGACAAAATGAAGAAAGATGGTACTTTCTTGACTTTGTCTAAAAAAGAACGTCTTCAGGTAGATCGTCTACGTGCAAAATTAGAGAAAAACCTAGGTTCTATCTCTGATATGTCTAGACTTCCTGCTGCTCTTTTTGTAGTAGATATAAAAGCTGAACATATCGCAATAAAAGAAGCTCAAAAATTAAACATTCCAGTTTTTGCAATGGTCGATACAAATTCTGATCCTCGTGAGGTTGATTATGTTATCCCTGCAAATGATGATGCTTCAAAATCAATTGATAAGATTTTAACTTTAGTTACTAGCGCTATCATTGACGGATTATCTAACAGAACTTCTGATAAAGAAGGTGACGACAATGCTACTGAAGCTACAGCTACTCAAACTGAGACTGCTGCTCCAGCTGCAGAAGCTGCACCTAAACAAGAGGAGGCTACTACTCCAACAGAAGCTCCGGCTGCTGAAGCTGTAGAAACTGAAGCTAAGACAGAAGAATAAATAAAATTTTTTAAAGATTGAAGAGTTTGAAGATTCTACTTACTGGTTTTGCGATTAGTATTTAAATCTTTAAATTTTTCAATCTTTTAATCTTTAAATCAAAAAATATATGGCAACTATAACTGCTGCAGACGTAAATAAATTAAGAACAGCTACTGGCGCAGGAATGATGGACTGCAAAAAAGCTTTGGTTGAAGCTGATGGTGATTTTGAATTAGCAATTGAAAACCTTCGTAAGAAAGGTCAAAAAGTTGCTGCAAATAGATCTGACAGAGATTCATCTGAAGGAGCTGCAATCGCTGTTGTTAACGCTGACAAAACTGAAGGTGTTGCAATCACTCTAAACTGTGAAACTGACTTCGTAGGTAAAAACGAATCATTTGTAAAACTAGCTAACGAAATTGCTAATCTTGCAATAAAATTTGATACTAAAGAAGAACTGCTTGCTGCTGACTACAACGGGATGACTGTTGCTGACAAACTTATCGAGCAAACAGGAGTTATCGGAGAGAAAATTGAAATCAACTCTTTTGAAAAACTTGAAGGTGCTTACGTAGGATTTTACATCCACGCTGGTAACAAAATTGCTACTCTTGTTTCTCTTTCTGCAAATGTAGAAGGTGGAGAAGAAGTTGCAAGAAACGTTGCAATGCAAGCCGCTGCAATGTCTCCACTTGCTCTTGATGAGTCTGGTGTTGATGCTGACACAATTGCAAAAGAAATTGAAATCGCAAAAGATTTATTGCGTCAAGAAGGAAAACCAGAAGAAATGTTGGAAAACATTACTAAAGGAAAAATCCAACGTTTTTACAAAGACAACACTCTTATCAACCAAGATTATATCAAGGATGGTTCTATGAGCGTTATCAAATACGTAAAATCTGTGAACAAAGATCTTACTGTTACAGGATTCAAACGTGTTGCTCTAGGGTAATCTATAGTTTTGAATTTTTGATAAATTAATCCCGACTCGTGAGAGTTGGGATTTTTTTTGGGGTTAAATAATTATTTGTTTTTCCAGATTGAACTAAAGCCCATTCCTATTGATGCCATTATTGTGGAATATTTTTCGTTTTAATGACCTCCCTTATTCCCCATTTCCTATTGAATGGGTTAAAGCTAAATTCTATTGATGCGACTAATTACGATGTCACATACACAATTTTGAACAACTTCCGTCTTAAACGATCATTTTTTGTCCCATTCCCCAATCTCCATTTGGGCGAGCCCTTCGCCTTCACTTTTACGATACCATTGAAATTTTTCCTTGGCTCGGTCAGGCTATTCGTTCTCAATCTTTCTTGTAGCTTTTGCTCCGCAAAGCTACAAGAAAGGATTTCCACTGCTATCCCTCTCGCAAAATAAGGTTAGAAATAACTAAATTGCTAAAAACGTAAGCATTTTATGAACCACTTCAGTTTTCAAAACAAAGCCGAATCGATTGTAAAATAATTAATAAAAGAAATAAAATATTGGCAACCGCTTCCTCGAAAAATGCTTGTGAAAATCCTCATTTTTACAACACGAGTTAAGAAAATTATAACAAAATTTGATATATTCGCCAAAAAAACAAAAATGAAAAACACTCTACTGCTTATTGCACTTTTCCTTGCATCGGCTAGCTCATTTTCACAAGCCTTACACGTTAACGGAACCGGAAATGTCTACGATAATGAAAACAACAAATGGACTGTAAAAGAAGTTGAAGACATATTATATACCCATCCAAAAGCACTTGAACTTTACAAAGAAGGACGCGAAAAGAAAACGTGGGGAAATGTCTTATTATATGGTGGACTCGCAGCAGTTGCAACAAACGTTATTATTAATGCAACTACAGAGCCCGAGATTTATTCAGGTAGTCCATACTATTCTACCCCTACTACCAAATCTACTTTTGCACCGGCGATCATTGGAGCAGCAATGATCATTGTTGCAATTCCTGTGAAAATTGGTCACAGCAAAAAAGTTAAAACCGCAATTAATATGTACAACAACAGTCTAAACCAAACCGCAGAGAAAGTCGAAACAAAAGTAACTTTTATGGCAAGCTCAAATCAAGTTGGCTTTAAATTGCAGTTTTAAGTATAATTTCAACTAGAAATTTGATTATCAATTATAGAAATCTTCAGCTAATACTTGAGGAATTTTTATTTAAAAACACCTTATTTCAATTGAAAGCTATAATTTTGGCGAAAGCCCATTTCAAAAAAATTAGAATATAGCTTTCGCTAAATAAATGCTCTCTAAATTCAACCGATATGAAAAGCAACACAAGATGTCAATGGTCAGAAAAAGACGATTTATACAGAGCTTATCACGATAATGAGTGGGGAAAACCAATATTTGACGATGCTGTATTTTTTGAATTTATAATTCTAGAGACTTTTCAAGCGGGATTAAGTTGGCACACGATTCTAATAAAGCGCGAGAACTTCAGAAAAGCTTTTGATAATTTCGATTATAAAAGAATCGCAAAATATGATTCAGAAAAAATTGCTGAACTTCTTGAAGACGCTGGAATTATTCGAAATAAACTTAAAGTGAATTCAGCAGTATCAAATGCGATTGCATTTATGGAAATTCAGGAGGAATTTGGAAGTTTTTCTGATTACTTTTGGGCATTCGTAGATGGCAAGCAGATTTGGAATAGCATCGAATCACATTCTGATGTTCCTGCAACAACCGACTTGAGTGACACAATTAGCAAAGATCTAAAGAAACGCGGTTTTAAATTCGTCGGTTCTACCGTAGTTTATGCTTTTATGCAAGCCACGGGAATGGTTGACGATCACATAAATTCCTGCTTTTGCAAAAGCGAAAAAAAATAAAATTAAGAAATGAGCAAAGATCCACTTCACGGCATTACCCTAAAATTAATTCTAGAGCAACTCGAAGAATTCTACGGATTTGATACTTTGGGCGAATTGATTGCCATCAAATGTTTTACCGAAAACCCATCGGTTAAATCAAGTCTGACGTTTCTTCGCAAAACACCTTGGGCACGCGAAAAAGTAGAGCAACTGTATATTAGAACACTTCCGAAATTTGCCAAAAAGGACTAATTCTAAAGGTTCTTAGTTGAATTGAGAATCATCAAAAAATCTTCTCTTGCAATTTCTACCGCTCCCAAACTTTCGAGATGTGGATTGTAAACCTGACAATCCAAAAGTAAATAATTCTCCTGCTGTAGCTTTTTGACAAGATGTACAAAACCGACTTTTGACGCATTTGATTTCAACGAAAACATACTTTCGCCGCAGAAGATATGTCCTAAATCTATTCCGTACAGACCACCAACAAGTTCACCTTCTTCCCAAACTTCGACAGACTGCGCCATTCCTATATGTTGCAATTTGCAGTAAGCATCGATCATATCGTCGGTGATCCAGGTGCCTAACTGACCCGATCTTTTCACTGCTTGACAATTGGTAATTACTTCACGAAATGCTTTATTGAAAGTGACTTCAAAAACCTTTCTATCGATAATCTTCTTGAGACTTTTACTAACTTTAAGATCTTCGAGAAACAAAACCATCCTTTCTGCGGGCGAATACCAAGTTATTGGCTTGCCATCTTCAAACCACGGAAAGATTCCGCTGCTATATGCTAGCTCAAGTCGCGGCGATGATAAATCTCCTCCAAAAGCCACAATTCCCGTAGGATGTGTCTGCGATAATGGCGGAAAATAAAGTTCGTCTCCTAAATAAAACATTGGAATGGGATGTTTTTAAAAACAAAAATCCCGAAGCTTTAATAGCGACGGGATTTTTGATAATTTTTATTTAATACTAAAAAGGAAGATCGTCTTCTTCTTTTTCTGTAAACTGTCCTGCTGGAGGAAATGGCGCTGCTGGCATTGGTGGCGGTGGCGCTTGTCCTTCTGCATTCTGAGTCATTTTTTCAATTCTCCATCCTTGAATAGAGTTGAAATATTTTGTCTCTCCCTGCGGACTAACCCATTCTCTACCTCTAATATTGATTGAGATTTTCACCTCATCACCAATAGCATAGTTGTTAAGCAAGTCAGTCTTATCTTGAGTAAACTCAACCATAATCACTTGTGGATATTGCTCATCTGTAGTGATCACAATCTCTCTTTTCTTAAAGCTAGCGCTTATTTGCTGCTCTGCTGCTATCACTTTTACTCTTCCTGATACTTCCATAATTATTTTTTTGCTAGTAGCACTTTCCACGCAGAAAGCACATCATTATTATTTAAATAGTCTTTTGCTTGTTGGTGTTTTTGCGTGATATCATCCGCGCTTAAAACACCTTTCACTTTGAAACTTTGGGTTACAAAGATATTAATTTCTTCTTGGGTTGGCAATACTTCTATGTTACCTAATTTTCCTAAATCATTACCGTCAAGGATGCTGCTATTGCGAACTTCCATAGGAATCTGATCTACTCCAATCCCTAAAGTTGTAAGTGGTTTTGCCACTTCAAATAATCCTGGGTTGGCTCGTGTATACCAATTACCTCCTAATCTAGCTACTAAATCAATTTTATGTTGATCGATTTTTCCATCTTCATTAAGTACACTTTTGGCGACGTGCAGCTTTACAACTTCGCAAATTATAAGATTTCCCGCTCCACCTTGATCGCCCATCGGAATAACTTGCTGCACTTTACATTCAAATTGAACTGGCGCTTCGGCAACGCGAAAAGGTTTTACAATATCCGAAGGAAGCATCGTAAAGCCAGCTTTATCAAATTCATTGACACCATCAGCATATTCTGTACTTGACAGAGAAACCTGCTGAACCATTGCGTAATTTACAATATTTATCACCACCTCAGCGTTATTTTGTACGTTGAGCAAAGTATGTTT
>JBBSQV010000159.1:0-5617 GCA_038243675.1 Flavobacteriales bacterium | reverse complement strand
TTCTAGTAGTGGGAAATCGACTACCCAAAGTGGTGCGAAAACCTTTGGATCTCTCAATCCTAATCTAGTAGCAAGCTCCATCCGCAACGCCGATAATTGCGCACGAGTTTTGTCTGCTGGCCCCGAAAGTACCATAATCATATCGCCAGCAACCGCGCCTGTAGCTTTTGCCCAAGCCGCAAGATCTTCTTGATCGTAGAATTTATCTACAGAAGATTTATAGGTTCCGTCATCATTGCATTTTACATAAACCATTCCCGTAGCGCCTACTTGTGGACGTTTGATCCACTCGATAAGTGCATCGATTTCTTTACGAGTATAATTTCCTGCTTTTGGAACTGCGATTCCCACAACTAATTCGGCAGCATTGAAAACTGGGAATTCCTTGTGCTGTGCAATTTCGTTCAGCTCGGCAAACTTCATATCAAAACGAATATCTGGCTTGTCATTTCCGTAGGTTTTCATCGCGTAATCGTAGGTAATACGAGGGAACTTCTCTACTTCAACACCATTAATTACTTTCAGCAAATGTCTGGTAAGTCCTTCAAAAATATTCAGAATATCTTCTTGGTCTACAAACGCCATTTCGCAGTCAATTTGTGTAAATTCTGGCTGTCTGTCTGCGCGAAGATCTTCGTCACGGAAACATTTCACGATTTGGAAATATTTGTCCATTCCACCTACCATCAACAATTGCTTGAAAGTTTGTGGCGACTGTGGCAATGCGTAAAACTGTCCTGGATTCATACGTGAAGGCACGACAAAATCACGAGCTCCTTCGGGGGTTGACTTAATTAGATATGGAGTTTCGACTTCACAGAAATCTAAATCTGACAAATATTTTCGAACTTCCATTGCTACTTTATGACGGAAAAGAAGGCTGTTTTTGACAGGATTTCTTCGGATGTCCAAGTAACGGAATTTCATTCGGATGTCTTCGCCACCATCAGTTTCGTCCTCAATTGTAAAAGGAGGCGTGATCGATGCGTTGAGTATTGTAAGTTTTGTAACTAGAATTTCAATTTCTCCAGTTGGAATATTTTTGTTTTTGGCTTCACGCTCAATCACGGTTCCAGTAGCTTGAATTACGAATTCACGACCAAGAATTTTTGCAAGTTCAAAAACCGATTTTTCTGTACGACTTTCGTCGAAAATCAGTTGCGTAATACCGTATCTGTCACGTAAATCTACCCAGTTCATAAATCCTTTGTCGCGCGATTTCTGCACCCATCCGGCAAGTGTAACTTCTGTATTGATATGCGTAGCATTCAGCTCACCGCAATTATGACTTCTGTACATAGGAAAAATTTTTAAGTTGCAAAAATATGGATTTGTTTGATGTTTGGATAACTTTTGAAGCTCAAAAGTTGAAATATTTTAGCTTGAAAATTCTGCGTCCGCTACAAAATACTTTAAAATATCTATAAATTATAAGCAGTTGATGTACAATAGCAGATAAATAAATATATTTTTACTAAAAATATACAGTAACAATTATGAAGAAATTAGTTTTATTACTACTTGTTGGTTGCACGGCAGGTTTCGCTCAAACGGCGACAATGAAATTTAAAGCAGAGATTGCCAACAGAAACAGCGACACCATTTATATACAGTCACAAAGTCTTTTGGAAAAAATTCCTGTGAATAAAAAAGGTATTTTCGAAAAAACATTTGATGCGCCGAAAGGTGTTTACCAAATGTCTGATGGTACCGAGTATACCCAAATGTATTTGCAACCTGGACATGATTTGGTTCTAAAAATGGATGCAAAGAAATTTGATGAGTCGATTATGTTTACTGGAAAAGGTTCTCAAGAAAATAATATCCTTCAGAATTTTCTACGTGCCAACGCCGAGTTAGATGGAATGATGGATACAGCAACTAAAGATGAATTTGCTTCTAAACTTGCCAAATCTACCGCTTCAACCGAAGCAGCTTTGGCAGCAACTGGAATCGATGAGGAATTTAGCCAGAAACTTGGAGCTTCTGTAAAGCAACAAGCACAGATGATGTTGATGATGTATGAGCAAAATCAAGTTGTAAAAGGTCTTGTTGGAAAACCAGCGCCTGCAACAGCTTTCGAAAATCATAAAGGTGGAACTACAAAGCTTTCTGACTTTAAAGGAAAATATGTTTACGTTGATGTTTGGGCAACTTGGTGTGGCCCGTGTCGTGTAGAGATTCCGCATTTGCAAGAAATCGAAAAGAAGTACCACGGAAAGAATATCGAAATTGTAAGTATTTCGATTGATGCTAAAAAAGATTACGATAAGTGGAAAAATCTGGTAAAGGATAAATCTCTTGGTGGCGTTCAGCTTCTTGCAGAAGGCGACTGGAATTCGGATTTCGTTAAGGAATTGGGGATTTCTGGAATTCCACGTTTTATCTTGATCGATCCTAAAGGAAATATTCTTGATCCTAATGCACCAAGACCTTCAGAGCCGAGATTGGTTGAGGTATTGGATGGATTGTTGAAGTAGTCCTCGAATCCTCCCCCCAACCCCCTCCGAAGGAGGGGGAGATTGGACGTGAAGGTAAATCTGAAATATATTATCAGCTGTGGAATTTTCTCTGCAGCTGATTTTTTTTTAGGCTTTCGCCAAATATATACTGGACGGCCGAGGAGGTTTTGAATGATCGAAGATGATTTTTTCCAGTAATGCATACTCACAAACTTGTCATCCTGACGAAGGAAGGATCTCATTAAAGACTCAGTGTCAGTTCTTAAAAGATGATTTTTTTTGTTTTAATATTCCGAGTATAAATATCCGCAAACCTTTTCCGTAAACTTGTCATCCTGACGAAGGACAGATCTCATTAAAGACTCAGCGTTAATTGTGAAATGACGAATTATGTTGTTCCAAAAATTTCAAAAGTTTCAATAGAAATATCCACAAACCACTTCCGCCAACTTGTCATCCTGACGAAGCAAGGGTCTCATTAGATGTTGGACGTTTGTAATAAAACACGAAATCATCCTGTGAATTTAAAATCAGCAATATCGATATTCGAAAACCTCTTCCGCAAAATTGTCATTTCGACCAAAGGGAGAAATCACATAATGTAACTCCATTTATTTGACTTTAAGCTAAATGTAAATTTAGAAATCGACAATTTGAAAAATAAATGTTTAAGTTTTTAATTAGCTTCTCAAGTACAGATTTAAACCTATTATTATGTGATTTCTCCTTCGTCGAAATGACAAGGATTAAGAGTAGAAGTTAGAAGGAATAAACTGAAGTCTTCAAGCTTTGACTTTCCTGCAAGGTTTTCAAAACCCTATAGGTATCAACTTTCCGTGATAGTTATTCTTTGTATACGTAGTAATACCTACAAGGTTCGAAAAAAACCTTGCAGGATATTGACGGACAAGATTTTAGAGACCTAAATTCGACCTGAAGAGCATTTCTCTCTTCAAAGACGAAAAATCTCCAATCCACATTTACACCTTCAACCCAAGTTGACTCGAAAATTTCCCGCTTCCTATGAAAACTACTGTTGAAATTATCTCCTTGATCGTTCATCAACGATGATACATTTCGCTAAAGCGCAAAAAAAAACCTCAGCGTAAAACTGAGGTTTCTTGTAATGTATATTGAAGTTTTATGTGTGCTTAGTGGTAAAACCATCATCGCTTACTTCGGTATGCGTGTAATCTGCGATCATCATTTCTGGATAATCTGTAGATTCCTTTCCGCGGTTGAAACGTGCTTGAATACTATCAAAAATCGCGTAAACAACTGGAACGATAATCAACGTCAGAAATAAAGACGATAGCAATCCACCGATAATAACCCAGGCAAGACCATTATTCATTTCGGCAGCAGCACCGTTTGCAAGTGCAATCGGCAACATACCGAAAACCATCGCGATAGTCGTCATCAAAATTGGGCGAAGTCTAGCGTGGTTGGCTTGAACAAGTGCATTGTGAGTATTTTCTCCTTCGGCTTTTCTCTGATTGGCAAAATCGACCAGCAAAATCGCGTTCTTACAGACCAGACCAATCAACATAATTATTCCCAAAATCGTAAAGATATTCAGCGAGTTGTTTGTTAAAGCTAGTGCTAAAAGTGCTCCAATAAATGATAGTGGAATTGAGAATAATACCACAAATGGTGTTATGAAACTGTCGTAAAGTGCCACCATTACTAGGTAAACTAATAAAATTGCGGCAATCATCGCGATTCCTAAGGTACCAAAACCTTCATCCTGATTTTCTTTATCTCCAGCCCAAACATAGCTTACTCCTGTTGGTCTTTCCATCTTGTCTACAAGTTCTTCAAAATCTGAAACTACAGATCCTGTTGGTCTACCAACCGTTTGCGCTTCGATGGTAACTGAAGTACTTTTGTCACGACGCTCAAGCATTGATGGCCCTGAACTTTGCGTAATTGTTGCAAATTGAGCAAGTTTAATTTGTTGTTGCTGATTGTTTGTAAACACAATATTGCTCACGTTTTCTAGGCTAGAACGATCAAATTGGTCATATCGAATATTAATATCATACTCATATTCCCCTGCTCTGAATTTTCCATCAGTGTTTCCACTAAAAGCAGTTTGCATCGTCATACCAACAGTTGAGAGCGATAATCCAAGCGCAGCCATTTTATCACGGTCTACTTGAACATTAATTTCGGGATTTCCATCTTCTGAAGTAAGTTTTACTTCTGCAGCACCTTCAATTGTGCGTAGTTTTTCTGCTCCTTTTAAAGCAAATTCCATTACACTTTCAAGATCTGTACCTGTAACAGTTAGCGCAATTGGCGCTTTGTCTGCACCAAGTAATCCGACAGGGACAGTTTTTACTTTTGCTCCAACTAATTCTTTCTCTAGTTTACGTTTCATTTTTGCAGCAAAGATGAAAGAGTTATCTTCACGTTGGTCTTTATCTACTAAAGTGATGTTGATTTCAGATTTATATGCGGTAGATTGAGAAGCTCCCATTCCTTCACTCGTCTGTCCAACCGTTGTAATCATATCTACAATATTTTTATCCTTGCGCAAAAAAGCTTCTGCTTTTTGAGTCATAAAGTTTGTCTGCTCAATGCTAGCATCTTTTGGAAGCTCGATCTGAACAAGGAATTCTCCTTTATCTGTTTTGGCAAAAAATTCTCCTCCTACAAATCCAAATACTGGAAGTAAAATTGATCCTGCAAATATCACAACAACTATAAATAATGTTACTAATTTATGTCTAAGTGACCAGTTTAATATATTTGTAACTGTATGTGTAAAGCTATCCAAACCTTTTTCGAAAGCTAGAATAACACGTCCGAAAAGTGATTTATTAGTAAGGTGTTCTAATTTTCCATATCTGGAAAATAACCAAGGCACAATTGTAAAAGATGTCAGTAACGAAAGCAAAGTTGCTATAATTACTGTCACACAAAACTGCGTGATGATATTAGAAACTAGTCCTGTACTTAAAGCAATTGGCAAGAATACAACCACAATAACAAGTGTAATTGCTACTACCGTAAATCCAATTTCTGAAGCTCCATCATAAGCTGCACGAACTTTGTTTTTACCCATTTCCATATGCCTGTGAATATTTTCCAGTACCACAATCGCATCATCCACAAGAATACCTACCACTAATGAAAGTCCAAGTAAACTC
>JBBSQV010000158.1:0-5672 GCA_038243675.1 Flavobacteriales bacterium | reverse complement strand
CCGAAAACAGGCAAGAAAGTCACAAAATCTGAATACGATAAAATTGTTGAAGCCAAACTTGAAAGTATGAAAGATAAAGATGGAGTAATCCAAATTAGAATAGGAGAATAACGACAAAAACATATACCTTACACCAAAAAAAGCAATGCAAAAGCAGATTTTTATTTTCCTGTTTTTTTTAGCGGCAATCGCTGCAAATTCACAAAACATTAGGGTTGACGGTTATATCACAGATGCTGCAAAAACTGGGTTGGAAATGGCGAATGTGATGGCGGTAAATACCGAAAACGGTGCGATGGAGGCTTACGCAATTACAAATGATAAAGGTCGGTTTTTGTTGAATCTCAAAGCAAATTCCACTTATACCGTGAAAGTGAGCTATCTGGGAATGAAAAATAAGGAGGTCTCGCTGCGAACTGCTACTGAACATATCACTCAAAATATAGTTTTAGAAGAGGGCGGAATTGAACTTGACGGTGTAGAAATTGTTCGAGAAATGCCGGTCTCAATTAGTGGCGATACCATTATTTACAACGCAGATTCTTTTAAAACGGGAACGGAGCGCAAACTCGAAGATGTCTTGAAGAAACTTCCCGGAGTGCAAGTAAATGCTGATGGCGAGGTGGAAGTTGAAGGAAAAAGAGTGACCAAGTTGATGGTGGAGGGCAAAGATTTTTTCGACGGAGATACCAAACTTGGTGTGAAGAATATTCCTGCAGATGCGATTGACAAAATTCAGGTTTTGCGGAATTATAATGAGGTTACCGCTTTGAAAGGTTTGGAGAATAACGAAGAAAGTGTGGCAATGAACATCAAGCTCAAAGATGGGAAAAAGAATTTTTGGTTTGGCGATATGTCAGCAGGAATCGGCATTGGACACGAGGAATCTCGGTATATTGCAAATCCTAAACTGTTTTATTACAATCCGAAATTTAGTGTTGGAATTTTAAGCAACTTTAATAATATTGGCGAATTGCCACTTACGGTGCAGGATTACTTTAAATTTAGCGGTGGTTTCAAAAATATGATGCGCAAAGGTGGAACAAACTTCAATGTCTCATCAAATGATTTGGGAATTTCGCTAATGCGGAATAATCGCGCGAAAGAGATTGAAACGCAGTTTGGAGCTACCAATTTCTCCTATAATGTTTCGAAATGTTGGAGTTTAAGTGGTTTTGGAATCCTTTCCTCGTCTACAACCGAAATGGAAACAGAGTCGACAGTTGAGATTTTGAATACTGGAGTTCGTGAGGAGCGCAAAGATGTTTCGTTGCAGAATAGCAATCTAGGACTGTTTAAATTGAGCTCTAGCTATAAGCCAAATACCAGACTTCAATTTGATTATGATGTCTTGATGAAAAGATCGGGACAGGACGAGAATAATACATTGTTACGAAATGTGACAGTTGCGGGAAATCAAAATTCTGAAAATATATGGACTGCGAAAGAGCAAAATCCCCTGTCGGTAAACCAGAATCTGAGTTTGTATTATACCGCAAGCGACAAAAATGTCTTTGCGTTTGAAATGCAGCATTTGTATCAAGATGAAGATCCTTTTTACAATGCAAATCTGCAGTCGCAACCATTTGATTTTATTGGATATGACGGTGGACAGAACAGAAATAACATTAATCAGCAGCGTTTCGTAAGAACCAACAAAATCGATTCGAAACTAGATTATTATTATATGCTGACGCCAAAAAGCAACATTAATGTCACATTGGGAAATACTTATTCTCATCAGAATTTTGACTCTAGTATTTATCAGATTCTCGATAATGATGCGACAAATAATCTTGACGCTTCGCAAAATAAAAATGATGTACGTTATACTTTTGACGATGCTTTTGTGGGATTGCATTATAAATTTATAACTGGAAAATTTACTTTTAATCCGGGATTTAGCGTTCATAATTATTCGATGCTAAATGATCAAAATAATAGCGAAAACAAAAAATCTTTCTTCAAAATTTTACCTGATGTTTATGCATTGTACCAGATTAAAAAATCTGAATCGCTAACCTATAATTTTAGTTTGAATAATGATTTTACGGATATAAATCAGCTTGCAGAAGGGTATGTTTTTTCGAATTACAACAGTCTTTTTCGAGGAAATAGGAACTTGGAAAACGCGACTTCGCAGGTTCATTCATTAAGATATTTTAAATACAATATGTTTAATTTCGAAAATATCTTTGCATTTGCGAATTACTCTCGAAGAGTTGACGCTATTAAATCAGCGGCGATTTTTGAAGGAATCAATCAAACATCATCGCCTTATCAGTCGAATTTTGCTGATGAAAACCTTTCTGCAAATGGTCAATATGGAAGATCATTTCTAAAAAATTACAAAGCTTCGGCAAGTATTGGAATTAATTGGGCGAAGTATAATAATATTCAGAATGGCGCGCAGATTTCTTCGGAGAGTTTTACTCAAAATTACACTTTGAAAGGTTCTACGAATTTCAAAAATATGCCAAATTTAGAACTGGGTTATAATTTAGTAATTAACGAGTACAGCAATTCGAATTTCTATACTCAACGTCCATTTGCGAAACTTGATTACTATTTCTTGGACAGTTTCTCGTTAGTTACGGAGTATGAATTTTACTATTATACAAATGAAGACAAAACTGTGGACAATAACTACGATTTTCTGACTGCAAGTTTGATCTTTAAAAAACCAAGTAGCCAATGGGAATTCAAAATCAGCGGTACAAATTTGCTGAATACCACGTCACTTAATGATGACAGCTTTACACAGTTTGCCAGTAGAACATCTCAGTACAAAGTTCAGCCGAGGTATTTACTTTTTGGGGTGAGTTATAATTTATGATAGTTGACGGTTTACAGTTTACTGTTGACAGCTTTAAATAGTTTGCTTTTACAGTTTTCATAAGTTCACGTTTAACAGTTTTGCATTCACAGTCTGAGGCAAAATGATTGCAAAAGTTATTATTTTTTGGGGGTATGTTATAGAGTTAATAATAGATTTCATATATCGTAGAATAATTTTAATTGTGATGATTGTGATCTGACGATCTTACGATTGTCCTGAAACATAATCTAGAATATATCATTTTACAGATAATAAAAAAAGCTCCAACTTAGAAACATTCTGTCGCTAAGTCGGAGCTTTTCCATTTTATAAAATTTAATTATGGAGCATTTATTTTTCGAACAGTAAATGAACATATTTGAAAACTATAACGATACGCGCAAAGTGAGAAAACTGTTAACTGTAAACGGTTAACTGTATACTCATCTACTTCCCAAAACTATACCTAATTCCCACATTCACTCCCACTCCACTTGCATTTACAAATTGAGTTGGAATTGTTCGAGCTTGATTTGGATCTTCTCCTTGAACTAGTCCGTTAAAATCATCAGAAAATTCGAAGTGCTTTTCATTTTGCGGAAGATCTGCTAACTGCTGACCGGGAATTAAGAAAGTGTTGCCACCATTGATTCCTGTCGTAACATATTCTTTGATTTCGGCAGATTTGCTTTTGATGCTAAAGTTTTTAAATTCGACTTCACCAAAGACATCAAGTTTTTTCCCAATTGGATAACTAACACCAACTGCTCCAGCAAATCCTACACTGAATTTAGCTGTAACTTCTGTTAATGCCTGCACGTGCACATCGGTTCCCGGACCTGCAGCATCTTTTGCCATAACTTCACTTTCGATAGTCAGTTTGCCGGCCCCAGTAAGTAAAACTCCAACACGAGCATACGGATTTAGCTTGTCGAATCCGGGAGTGATCAAAATTGCTGGCATAATGTCAAGACCGCTCAGGTATGTAATAGCAGAAGAATTAATTTGGGGTGTACTCAACCTTCCGATAGTCTTTTCATCTCCATCAAAATAGTTAAATCCAATCTCGGCTCCAACATATTTATTAAACATATACCCTCCAGTAATATTGGCTTTAAAGCCACTTCCTAAGGTTCCGTTCAGAGATTTTATTCGAGTTGTACCGTCAGCGTTTATTGTAACATCTGTCGATTGCTGAATATTTGTCAATCCATTTGGATCGGCATTATTATATTCAGTTTTTCCAGATTCTCCAACAAGTCCCACGCCACCCCGGACATAGAATTCTTGTGATATAGCAGCGCTGCTACCCATAATTAGTAATGTACCAACAAGTGATAATCGCATTAATTTTGACATAATTTTGTTTTTAAATTATTAATAAAACATTCTCTTATTACATTTCAGCTGAAGACGAAATTCCATATAATAGCATTAAACCTTCAACAGTAAATAATTCCTAAATCTTTATACAGCGGATGTATTTGAGACAATTCATCCTTTGACAAATATAAAATCATTTGCTAGACAATTTCGACGAAAGTCCTAAAAAATATCATATCGTACACTTCTATAAATTAATACTCAATTTTAAAAAGTGACATTACCAAAGTAAGCAATTATCCCAACAACGCTAATGAATGTTTTAAAAATATATTTTTTAAAATGCTGTAACAAAACATATGAATCGTATAATCAACTCTGATTTTATAAGTGGATATTTGATAGATTAAATTCTTCAAGACTTTGACATTTTAAAATATTTTATATGCAATTCAATATTCAACCTTTACGTTCAAAAGACGAAATTACTGCTCTGAGATCTTTATATGAAGGATATCTGAAAAGCATTTATTGGTCAGAAAATGAAATGATTTCAATTCTTACTAGTTTATTTGATGAAGTAAGGTCGGATGAAATTGTGAACATTTTTCAGCAGCATCTTAATACC
This sequence comes from Flavobacteriales bacterium, assembly GCA_038243675.1. Lineage (GTDB taxonomy): Bacteria > Bacteroidota > Bacteroidia > Flavobacteriales > Flavobacteriaceae > Flavobacterium. Next base: position 903 of record JBBSQV010000158.1, on the reverse strand, counting down.
AAGTATGCTCATATTAAATCTCTTCAAGCAATATTTGAGAGTACTGGAATAGAGGCCGAAATGACACCTTTTGAATCTATCAAATGCCTTTGCGACGAAATTTCGTTTACTACCCAAAACACTAGTCGCGGAGTGGTACGTGATGCCGCATACATTGTACTTATACAGCATATCGTACATTCGCAAATTGCATCTTATGGAACATTAAAAGCTTTTGCAATTACACTTAAAGAGGAAGAAGAAGAAATTGTTGATGTTTTTGATATCAATTTAATGAACGAAAAATTATTTGATCTTAACTTATCAAATATTGCTGAAGCATATGTAAATGATGAAGCAGCGAACAAGGAATACTAACAATCAACCTGCCATTTTATGGCGCATTTTTAATATATAAAGCAAATTATTATGGAAAAGAAATCAATCGTAGGAATCGTAAGTGGAGTTGCAGCAGTAGTTGTAATTGGAATTATCGCAAAGAAATCAGGTATTTTAGATTCGATTGTGGAAAAAATTAAATGTTTAATTGACGGAGACGAAGACTGTGGATTTGACAAGAAAAACACTGGAGATATACTTCCAAAAGGTGAAGACACAAACATTAGTTACAAGCATCTCTTGAAAGATAACAAATAGAATTTTTAACTTTGGTAGTAATTCAGTAAGATGCTAACATACTAATTCTCTGTAGGCTGATAATTTAGATTTTAATAAAGTGCAGATAAAATAAAAATGTGTACTTTTGCAAAAAATTTGACTTTAAGGTCAATACTTAAAAGAATAAACGTTCCATTTTTATGAAGAAAATTGTTGAATTCCGTAAATTGTTAAATGTAGACAAAACGGTTGAATTAAAAGAGTTAAAAACAATCTACCGCAACGCAATGAAAGAATGCCATCCTG